>CALIRN010000224.1 GCA_938042265.1 uncultured Eubacteriaceae bacterium | reverse complement strand
GCCGACCTTTATAATGAGCGTCTGCCACTTTATGAAGGGTATGCGGATTACGTGGTTGACTGCCGTAACAAGCAGCTAAGGGAGATTGCACGGGAAATAGCGGAGTATGTTAATAAATAACGGAGATTGATATGAAGGTAACAATTGCCTGTGTAGGCAAAATAAAGGAAAAATATTTTACTGATGCCATAGCGGAATACTCCAAGCGGCTTTCACGTTACATAACTTTGGAGATTGCAGAGGTTGCCGATGAAAAATGCCCCGAGACCTTAAGCAGTAAGGAGGAGGAGCAGGTAAAGGACAGCGAGGGTGCAAGGCTGCTTAAGGTAATTAAGGAGGGCAGCCTTGTTATTGCCCTTGCAATAGATGGTAAAAAGTATGACAGTGTAGGTTTTTCAGGGTTTTTTAGTGAAGGTATGGTAAGAGGGGTAAGCCACATTACTTTTGTTATAGGCGGCTCTCTCGGTTTATCGGACAGGGTGCTTAAGCGTGCCGACAGTAAAATAAGCTTTTCGGATATGACCTTTCCCCATCAGCTTATGAGGGTAATATTGCTTGAGCAGGTGTACAGGGCTTACCGAATTATAAAAAATGAGCCCTATCATAAGTGAGATAAAAGTGTTAAGCCTGGCAGAAAACACGCATAAGCTTAAAGAGGCGGAGAAAAGCAGCAATATCATTGACGTTTTGAAAAGAGGTTTTAAAGATGGATAAAAAACAGATTGCGGTATACATTGCAGCTGTTGTTTTTTCGGCTATATTTATTTTTTGGGGCTATAAATATAATACAAGGGAATATAAATTTCTGTCGGGTGAGCAGGCAGAAAGTGCCTATAGCGGCAGAGTTACGGAGATTGTCAGTGTGGAGCAGACAGGAGAGGACAATGGCTTGCAGGGCAGTATTGTTATCTTTAAATGTCTTTTAAAGGATAGGGATATGAAGGGCAAAACAGTTACAGCCACTCAGACCCTTGACGATTTTGACCAGATGCCTCAGCCTCAGGTAGGTGAAGGTGATAAGGTACTGCTTTATAAATATGATGAAAATAACTGGCAGTTTTCGGAATATATAAGGCTTGACCCTCTTGTTGTGCTCTGCGGAGTGTTTTTTCTTATGGTGCTGGTTTTCGGCGGCAAAAAGGGCTTTAATACCCTCGTGTCACTGGTGATAACCTGCCTTACCATTTTTATGGTGTTTGTGCCTGCGGTGCTGTCGGGCTATAATATTTACTTTTGGTCGGCGGTGGTGTGCGCCTTTGTTACGGTGGTTTCCATGATAATTATTAACGGTCTGCATAAAAAAACCTTTGTTGCAATAGCAGGCAGCTTTTGCGGTGTGATTGTGTCGGGACTTTTAACCCTGCTGATGAACAGGTTTTTGAAAATGACGGGTATGCTTGATGATTCCTATCTGTATCTGTCACTGCTTAACCCTGACAGACCTATTGACCTTAACGCAACCATTTTTGCCTCAATTATTATCGGTGCTTTGGGTGCGGTTATGGATATTGCAATGGATATTGCAACATCTCTTTATGAAATGTATTCAAAAAGCAGGCTGTCCCCTAAGCAGCTTATTAAAAGCGGCTTTGAAATAGGCAGGGATATGATGGGTACAATGACAACAACCCTTATACTTGCCTATATAGGCAGCTCCTTGGCTGTAACGGTGCTGCTGGTGGCTTATAATGCCTCGCTTACCGAGCTTTTGAATAAGGAAATGGTTATTAAGGAGATTTTGCAGTCTCTGGTGGGCAGCGTAAGCATTATGGTGGCTCTGCCCTTTACTACCGCCGTTGCCGCTTTGGTATACAGAGGTAAGTATGATTGGCTTGATGAGATGGACGAAAGTGAAATAGGGGAATTTAAGTTTGATGAATAAAAGGCTTTGCTTCTATAAAAAGGGTGCGTCATCTGCCGCACCCTTTTTTACAGAAGATATTCAAATATATGTACTTTTGTTGTCGGATATCGTAATTTAAGGAAACTTTGAATTAATCAGTGTTTCCTTAAATTATTGCCGTAAAATCAGTATAACGTCCTTTAAATCAATGGAGTTGTCGTTGTTGATATTGGCAATTTCTTTCTGCTCGGTTGTTAAAATGTCCATATTGCTTATATATCTCAGCACTGCTGCTGCGTCGGCACTGTCAGCTGTGCCGTCATTATTTATGTCACCCTTGATTATATCGGTTACGGCATTACTGAATTTAACAATAATTCCGTCAGTTAAGCCATAGCCCGCAATATCACTGAAATCACCGTTTCCAAAGCTCTGATAGGCTATATTGCCACAGGCAATATAACCCTCCTCTGTAGCTGTAATGCCCTTAAATATATCAGTGCCGGGGCCTGAAAGGATTTTTTTCCACAGGATATTTCCGCTTGCATCATATTTTACGGCAACGGCATCACTGCCGTTATCGGAGGTGACGGAGCCTACAGCCACAAAGCCGTCCTCATCTGCGGTTACACCGTAGAAGTAATCATTTCCGCTGCTGCCGAAATTTCTTATCCATACTACATTTCCCGAAGTATCATATTTTAAAATTACGGCATCATTACCCCCAAGTGCTTTAATACCTGCAAAGCTGCCTGTATCAAAGTTTAATTCCTCACTGTAGCCTACTGCAATATAACCGTCCTCCGCTTTAGTAATGTCATATATTCTTTCGTTTGCAGTGCTGTGATTTGAAAGGGATTTTCCCCAGTTGAAGCTTCCTGAGTCGGCTGCATATTTTGCAATATATAAATTTTCATTTGCCTCTCCTGCCGCAATAATATGGGAGCCGTCGGTTATAACTGCTTCAAAGCCGTTTTTTGAATCATGCATATTGCACACGCTGGTGATTGCTTTAACCCAGCCTGCAGCACCTGTGGAGCTGTACTTAACCAGTATCAGGCAGCCGCCAAGATCAGAACTGCTTCTGTAGCCTGAGGCAGCATAGCCGCCGTCGTTTGTGACTGTTACGTCATAAAATTCGGCAAAGCTGTCTCCGCTTGTATTATAGTTTTTTTTCCACAGGATATTACCCTGTAAATCAAACTTGACAATAGTGGCGTCGTACTCGTATGAATAGCTGCACTTTGCATAAACCTTTGCCCAGTCGCCTGTGTTAAAGCTGCCTTTTTCGCTGGTACCAACGGCAATATAGCCGTCCTCTGCCGCAGCTATGCCGTAAAAGAAATCGTTAGCGCTTCCGCCGAAGCTTTTCTTCCATTCTATGCTTCCATCGGAGGAGTACTTTATAATAAAGGCATCAGCATCGCCGTGAGACTCCGTATCCTCCCATATTCCCGTGCCAAAGCTGTTATATTCGGAATAACCGCATACCACCCAGCCGTTTTGTGCGGCAGCAATAGCCGTAAAACCGTCTCCTCCAGAACCGCCAAATAATGCCTTAGCCTCAGACGGTACATAGTAAAACTCATAATCTGCCCTTGCCTCGCCGCCTGCTATACCATCTTTAAGGGCGATACAGCGCACTGTTTTTTCATCTGAGCATAATTTAAAGCCGTTGGTATAAAGCTGTCCGTTTTCAAGCGGATTACTGCCGTCGGTGGTATAATAAATTTTTGCATCGGTATCTGAACAGTCTAAGGTGATTGTATCATCCCTGCCTATCCTGCCGTTTTGGGGAGATATAACGGGAATGGCGGTATCTCCGATTAAAGCATCTCCCGTAGTAAAGGAAATTGTCAGCCTGTCGGAGTTTGCATCGCTTCCGCTGTTTACCACGGCGCCTTTTGGTATGGTAAGTCTGTATGTTGTATTGTATTTTAAAAGCTCCAGGGGTGTAAGGGTCAGTACGTTGCCGTTTATTTCCGTTTTCCCTGTGACGGCTTTATTTTCATGGTCGGCAAGGGAAATATTATCGAACTCCGATCCCCTTGAAATATCCATATCAAAGTATACGGTTATTTCAGTGTCAGCAAAGCAGTCAACGGAGTTTGCAGCGGGAAAGCTGTCGGTCATTTCCGGCATTGGTGCCTTTGTGGTAAATGTAATGCAGTAAGAATTGGTATTTTCGCTGTTGTCACTGTTTTTTACGGCTCCCTTAGGTATTACAAGCTCATATTGGGTGCTGTAATCAAGGACAGAGGCGGGTGTAACGGTAAGTATGGCATCATTTATTTCCACGCGGCTTTCTACGGCATCTCCTGTTGACTTATTTGTAAGGACTATATCCGCAAAGGCTGTTCCCTGATACAGTGCAGTATCAAATTCCGCAGTTATGATACTGCTTATACTGATATTTTCACTTTCATGTGCAGGTGTGGAATTTAAAAGCTCCACAGCTTTTGTTGTAAAGGTCAGAATGGTTTTGTCTGAAAGCGGACTGTTGGAATAATTCTGAAGTCCTGATGCAGGAACCGTAACGGTATAGCAATGTCCTGCCTTGAGCTCTGCCTTTGGGGTAATGACAAGCTTTTTTCCGTTTATGACTGTGTCAATTTCCACATTTTCTCCTGTTGTGTTGTTTGTAAGGGTAATGTCTTCAAAATTTGTACCCTTTAATAAATATGTATTGTAGGTCAGGGTGATAGTACTTTTACTGTCCACATTAACGGCATTGTTACGGGGCAGTGTTGCTGCGCAATAAAGCGCCGCCGCCTGCACCGTAACCTTACAGTCTGCGCTTAAGCCGTTGTCTGTTGTAACCGTAATAGTGGCAGTGCCCGGATTTACTGCCGTTACCACTCCGTTTTCGTCAACAACTGCTGTTAAAACATCATTGCTTTGCCATGTAAGAGCTGATGAAGCATTTGAAGGAGTAAGCACGGGAGTCAGTGTAAAGGAGCTTCCCTCCGTAACGGTATAGCTCGTTGGCAGTGATATGGAAACAGCGTCAATATCCTCAACGGTAATGTAAAAGGCGTCTGCACCCTGAGCCTGATAGGTATAGCTGCCGCTTGTAATGTAATAATAGTAATTAAAATTTATCACAACCGTACCTGACGTTGCTTTTTTAGCCTTTATAACACAGGAGGAGGAGCTTTGTGACACAATTTCCACATCATAAGGACTGTTTGAAATCCAGTTGTAGGAGGCTAAGGTTTTTCCGCTTGTTGAATAGGGCTTAAGTGTAAGACTGTCACCTGCGTACATTGTATAGGACTCTGCTGCAAGAGCATAATCAGCCTTAAAAGCAGGCAAAGCGGTAGAAACAATTATTAATGCCAGCAGAAACGAAATAATTTTTTTCATTTTATTCTCCTTCTTCTTATTTTTTAATTATGGATTTTAATTAACGGTTTTAATTATATCAATCAGTTCCATTGGAGTGTTAATAACATAATCGGCACCGTCTATTTTTCCTCCCCTGCGGAAGCCCCACATAGCTCCTACGCATTTAAGCCCCGAATTATGGGCGGTCTGCACGTCAACCTCGGTATCACCTATGTAAACAGCCTCCTCCGCTGATGCGCCAAGCTCCTTAAGGGCGGCAAAAACACCGTCAGGGGCAGGCTTACGCTGTCTTTTACTTAAATCGGTGCCTATTACGCAGGCTATTAAATCTCCAAAAAATTGGGGTATCATTTCATTTGCCATATCATGGTTTTTGTTTGTTACAACGGCAGCTTTTATGCCTTTTGCCTTAAGTGCCTTAAGCAGAGGGATTATGCCCTCATAGGCAATGGTATGGTCTGTCATGTGCTCTGTATAGTATGCCTTAAAGGTATCCCTTGCGGCAAGCCACTGGGCGTTGGTGCATTCCGCAGGTATACTTCTTCTTATAAGTATGTCAATGCCGTTGCCTATAAAGCTGCGTACCTCATCAACTGTATGGAGGGGATAGCCGTGCTTTTTCATTGAATGGTTGACGGCGGCCGCCAAATCCTCAAGAGTGTTTAAAAGCGTGCCGTCAAGGTCAAAAATTACCGTATTGTATTTCATTTAAAGCCTCCGAAAAAAACAGAAATTTGCCGTAGTCCGGCAGTGCCTTAAGCTTAAGCTCCTCTCCCGTAACAGGGTGAGCAAGGCTTAGGGAGTAAGCGAAAAGTGCAGGCAGTACGCCTCTTTTATGCTTAAATTGGATGTTGTATTTGGTATCGCCCCATATGGGCATACCGTGGTGAGCAAGCTGTGCTCTTATCTGATGATGTCTGCCCGTGTAAAGGGTAACGTCAATTAAGGTGACATTATCCTTTTGCGCTATTGTTGTATATGCAAGCCTTGCCTGCTTTGCGTGGGGCATTCCCCTGTTGACAACCTTAGTCATATTAAGCTGTCTGTTTATCATCAGATAATCAGTAAAGGCACCCTCAGGAGGACAAGCTCCGCAGACCGCCGCAAGATAATGCTTGGATATGTTGCCCCCGGTCATAAGCTCCGTAAGCAGACCTGCGGTTTTGCTGTCCTTTGCCAGCAGTACTATGCCGCCTACGGGTCTGTCCAGACGGTTTATAATGTGCAGGGGATAATCAAAGGCGCCTGTTATATCAGCCTCACTGTCTGATTGGGACAGTATACCGGGCTCCTTTAAAATCGCAAGTATATATTTATCCTCATATAATATTTTTAAATCCATAAGCCACCACACTTTACTGTTTATTACATAAGAGTATAACATTTTGTCGGATTTTTCAATATTTTTTTGTATTTATATGCCTTAAAATGACAAAAGATTTTGCCGCAATATACTATAATATTCTCACCATAAGGAGGATATGAAGATGAATTTGGAATTTCGTGAAAAAATTTTGCTGCCCCTTTTATGGATAGGGGGCAGTTTTTTTGCGGCAAGGTGTATGGTTTTTGAACTGCTTTGTCCCGTTGGCTGCGCCTATCTTGCCCTTATGCTGACAAAAAACAGGCTGTGGCCTGCCATTGGGGCAGCAGCTATAGGCGTACTTACAAGAAGCGGTGATATATACATAGCAGGCTATATTTCGGCCTTTGTGCTGCTTGGTGTAGTAAACGGCGGTATGAAATACTTTGATTTGTCTCCGAGTCCCATGGGCAGGGCAATTGCTTCGGGACTTTGCATGACGGTGGGAGGACTTACGGGCGGAGTTTTGGAGGGAATAAGCCTTTACATTACTTTGCTTGTGCTGCTGCAGGGGCTGCTGTCAGGTCTGCTTACCATAGTATTTTACGAGGGAATAAATGCCCTTAAAAGGGGCGGCGGCAATGAGCTTTACGGCGTATCCCTGTTAATGGGCTGTATCTGCGCAGGTATGGGAGATATTTCCGTTTTGGGGGTTCCGCTGACGCTTATTGCTTTAGCGCTGCTGCTGCCTGAGATAATGGGTAAGCGTGTACTGACAGGCAGTGACGGTACATATATAAGACAGCGTGCAGAGGGCAGACTGGAGGGCTTTGCACGGTCAATGGAAAGGCTTGCGGGCTCCTTAAGGTCGGTTACCGACACAATTGACGAGGGAGCAGATACGGAGCTGCTTAAAAAAAGTCTAAAAAAAAGCCGTTCTCTGTTAAGTGAGGAGCTGCTTGGCGTATCGACGTTGATGAGGGAGCTGTCAAAGGAACTGAAGGAGGAGCTTGCCCTTGATACGGAGCTTGGCAAGACGGTAAAGGCAAGGCTTAAAAGCAGCGGTATAAGCTGTGAGGACGTACTTGTATATACCCATGAGGACAGCCGCTATGAGGTCAGCGTGGTAAGAAAATGCAGGGGCAGCTGTGACAGATGTGTCAGGCAGATTATACCTTTGGTAAGCAGGGAGCTGGGAGTAAAAATGACAAGAGGACTTGATATGTGCTCAAGTGACGGTGCACGCTGCACCCTGAGGCTGTGCTGTGAGCGTCCATGGAGAATATCCGCCTACGCTGCCGTAAAAAAGCGTGACGGCAGCAGTGTTTCCGGAGACAGCCATACCTTTATGGAGTTGAAATACGGTAAATATATGCTTGCCTTATCTGACGGTATGGGCTCAGGCGGCAGGGCAAGGGAGGAGAGCGCCGCATCAGTGGAGCTGTTTGAGGATTTTATGGAGGCTGGCTTTGAGCGTGATATGGCATTGGAGCAGATAAACTCTCTTTTACTTATGAGAGCAGGCAGGGAGGACATTTTTGCCACTCTGGACATATGCAATGTGGATTTATACAAGGGCATGGCGGAGTTTGTAAAAATAGGCGGTATGCCCAGCTTTATAGC
>CALIRN010000223.1 GCA_938042265.1 uncultured Eubacteriaceae bacterium | reverse complement strand
AAGATTAAAAGGGATACGATAGTCATTGATCTTGCACAGGCTCCGGGAGGAACGGATTTTGGTTATGCAAGGGATTTGAATATTAAGGCACTTTATTGTCCCGGGCTGCCGGGCAGGGTGGCACCGTATACTGCTGCAGAGGTGCTTAAGTCGGCTATTATCAATATATCAATGTATGGCAGGCAGTAACGGGGCGGCGGTTAATTGCATAGTATACCAAGGGGTGATAATATGAACTTTGAGGGCTTCAACCTTGGTGTATGTATGTGCGGCTCATTTTGCACCTATTCGGTTGTTATGGAAAAGATAAAGCAGCTTAGCCAGCTTGGGATAAACCTTTACCCCATTATGAGCGAGGCAGCACAGACTACAGATACCAGATTTGGCAAAAGTGAGGATTTTTACAACAGGCTTTGTGAAATATGCGGCAGAAAACCCATTACAACGGTAGCCGGAGCAGAGCCGATTGGACCTGAAAAAAAGCTGGACGCCATGCTTGTTGCACCCTGTACGGGCAATACACTTGCAAAGCTTAACAACGGCATTACTGACGGTGCCGTTACCATGGCATGCAAGGCGCATTTAAGAAATGATAAGCCGCTTATAATAGCACTTGCCACAAATGATGCTCTTGGAGTTAACCTGCAAAATATTGGAGGGCTCATAATAAGGAAAAATATATTTTTTGTACCATTTGGACAGGATGATTTTGCAAAAAAGCCCATGTCCATGGTGGCGCATTTCAACGATATAATACCAACCATTGAGTCGGCCTGTATGGGCAGGCAGCTCCAGCCAATTATTTATTAACGCTTATGCACCATAATTATTTTGTTATGGTGCATTTTTTTGATAAAACAAGGGTTTTTTAAAGGATTTTACGCATAAATATAGAAATATAAGAGTATAAAGATATAGCAATATGCAGCTTTACGGAGGTGCTTATATGGAAATCAGATTGTTTTTAGAGGAAAAGGAAAATGAATATTTAAGCGATTATGCCACAAAAAGCTGTAATTCTCTTGGCAGAATTATTCCTGAGACCTGCGTACCTGCTTTCAGCGCGATAGGGACAGAATAATACATAGCAAGGCGTTCAGGCGGCTTATGCATAAAACTCAGGCATTTATATCTCCCGAGGGTGACCATTACAGAACAAGACTTACCCATACCTTGGAGGTGGCGCAGATAGCAAGGACAATATCACGTTCCCTGCGGCTTAATGAGGATTTAACCGAGGCTGTGGCATTGGGGCACGATTTGGGACATACTCCTTTCGGACATTTGGGCGAGGATGATCTGAATGATGTTGTGCCGGGAGGCTTTCATCATAATGAGCAGAGTGTAAGAGTTGTACAGAAGATTGAAAAAGGCGGCAAAGGGCTTAATTTGTCCATAGAGGTAATTGATGGTATCCTTAACCACAGGGGCAGCGGCAGCCCTAAAACCCTAGAGGGTAAGGTTGTACAGCTTTCAGATAAAATTGCATATATAAATCACGATATTGATGATGCGGTTAGAGCAGGCATTATTTCCAATGAGGATTTACCTAAAGACTGTGTTGCGGTGCTGGGAGATACCTTTAAAAAGCGCATCAACTGTCTTATCAGAAATATTATAACAAACAGTATGGATAAAAATGATATACTTATGGATAAGGAAATTAAGGACAGTATGTATAAGCTGAGGGGCTTTATGTTTGCTAATGTATACAGCTCGGCAAAGCTTGGTGAGGAGCGTAAAATGTACAGGATTTTTCTCAGTAAGATATACACTTATTATATGGAGCATTTTCAGGAAATGCCCCGGGAGTTTTTGAATATGTATAACCGTGGTGAGGAAAAGGAAAGAGTTGTTGCCGATTACATTGCGGGCATGACAGACCGATTTGCTCAAAGACTTTACAAAGAGTTAAAAATTTAAAAAAATTAAAGGATTTGCAGACAAGTTGTCGAATTTTTATTTAAGAAAGCTAAAAACGTGTTGGGGACTACACAAGGAAGTGAACTAGATGTTTTATTCACAAGAGGTTTTAAATGATGTGCGTATGGGCAATGACATTGTTGATGTTATAGGCAGCTTTGTTAAGCTTAAACGCAGCGGCAGCTCTTATGTAGGCTTGTGTCCTTTCCATAAGGAAAAAACTCCCTCTTTTAGCGTAAACAGGGAAAATCAGTTTTATCATTGCTTTGGATGCGGTGCCAGCGGCAATGTATTCGGTTTCCTTATGCAGCATCAAAATTACAGTTTCCCCGATGCGGTTAAATATCTTGCGGACAGAATAAATTATACCCTGCCGGAGGCTGAATTTTCGGCAGATTATGAATATAAAAAGCAGCTTAGACAAAAGCTTTATGATATACATAAGATAGCTGCAAGATTTTATTATGAAAAGCTTAATTCACCGGACGGCAAAAATGCAGTCAGATACCTTGATGAACGTAAAATTACCCCTCAGGCAAGGAAGAAATACGGGCTTGGATATTCACCCATTGCAACAGCCTCATTGTATGAACGGCTTGTAGGCAACGGCTATGACAATGAAATTATACTCCAAAGCGGACTTGTTATGAGGCGGGAGGACGGCTCCTACAGGGATAAATTTTTTAACCGTCTTATGTTTCCGATAATAAATGTGTATGGCAATATAATAGGCTTTGGTGGTAGAGTTTTGGGACAAGGTGAACCAAAGTATCTTAACTCTCCTGAAACGGAAATTTTTAATAAAAGCAAAAACCTTTACAGCCTCAACCTTGCACGCTTAAGTAAAATGCGTGAGCTTATTTTGGTTGAGGGCTATATGGATGTAATAAGTATATATCAGGCAGGCTTTCATAATGTTGTTGCCGCACTCGGTACAGCATTTAATGAAAACCATGCAAAGACACTTAAGGCCTATGCCGACAGTGTAATACTGCTTTTTGACAGTGATGCGGCAGGAATAAAGGCTGTTTTAAGGGCAATACCTGTGCTTAACAATGCAGGTATAAGGGTTAAGGTTTTGCAGGTTACCGATGCCAAGGATCCTGATGAATATATTAAAAAGTTTGGTGCTTCAGCCTTTGGCAGATTGCTTGCTTCAGCGCGGAGTCAATATTCATTTTTGATAGACAATGCAGCTGAAAAATATGATCTTAACAACAATGAGGATAAAATAAACTATGCAAATGAGGTTGCAAAAATCCTTGCCGATATTGATAATGCAATTGAGGCGGATTTATATATTAATGATGCCGCACAGGCAACAGGCATATCCAGAGAGGCAATAAAAAGCGTGATTGCATCAATAAAGGGTGAGTACAGCAAGGCTGCTGCGTCAGTGCCAAAACCTGTTGCAGTTAAAGCTGCAAATGAAAAAAAAGGCGTTGATGAGGCAAGAAAGAGCCTTATATGTATTATGGCAGGCAACCCTGCTCTTTGTGAAAAGCTCAGGACTGTGCTTAAGCCGGAGGAATTTTGCGAGGATTTTTACATTACAATGGTCAAATCCATTTATGAAACTGCCGAAAGCGGCAGGCCCGTAATTGCGGCAAATATAACAAGCGCTTTTGATACTGTTGAGCAGCAGCAAAGAGCTGCACAGCTTTTTATTATGCAGATGAGCTTTGACAGTAATGATGAGCTTTACAAAGCGGCGTCAGATCAGGTTAAACTGGTCAAGGAAAGCTATATTGATGAAAAGATTAAAAAATGCAGTGACCCTGCAGCTATTAAGGATTTATTTAAGGAAAAAAGAAATATTAACAGCCTGATGAAAATCTGATTAAATCAGCACTTTTTTGAATATTAGGTTTTGATATGGTTAGAATACTACGAGAAAGGATGGATTGGCTTGAAACCCATAGATGAAAACGCTTTTGCGACTAAAATGAAAGAGTTGCTTGCCCTTGGTAAAAAGAAAAAGGGGGTATTGGAATACAAAGAAATAATGGATGTGCTTGCCGATGTGGAGCTTGACCCCGAGCAAATTGATAAGGTATATGAATATCTTGAAAGTCAGGGCATAGATGTTATGGGTGCAATTGAGCTGGAGGAGGATGATTCTGAAAAAGAGCTTGACCTTTCCATAGCTGAGGGCAGCATTAATATTGATGACCATGTACGTATGTACCTTAAGGAAATAGGTAAGGTGCCCCTTCTCTCTGCCGATGAGGAAATTGAGCTTGCAAAACGTATGGAGGAAGGCGATGAAATGGCAAAAAAACGCCTTTCAGAGGCTAACCTCAGGCTGGTTGTAAGTATTGCAAAGCGTTATGTGGGCCGCGGTATGCTATTCCTTGACCTTATACAGGAGGGTAACCTGGGCCTTATCAAGGCGGTTGAAAAGTTTGATTATCGCAAGGGTTATAAATTCAGTACCTATGCTACATGGTGGATAAGACAGGCTATTACAAGAGCTATTGCCGATCAGGCAAGGACAATCCGTATTCCGGTACACATGGTTGAAACCATTAACAAGCTGATACGTGTATCAAGACAGCTTTTGCAGGAAAACGGCAGAGAGCCTACCGATGATGATCTAGCAGCGAGCCTTCAGATGCCTGTTGACAGAGTAAGAGAGATAAGAAAAATTGCTCAGGAGCCTGTTTCCCTTGAAACGCCGATAGGTGAGGAGGAGGACAGCCATCTTGGTGACTTTATCCCTGATGACGATATTCCCGCACCTGCTGATGCCGCTGCATTTACACTGTTAAGAGAACAGCTTATGAGCGTGCTTGACACACTTACGGACAGAGAAAAAGAGGTTTTAAAGCTTCGCTTCGGTCTTGAGGACGGCAGACAGAAAACCCTTGAGGAGGTTGGTACCGTTTTCGGAGTTACAAGAGAGCGTATAAGGCAGATTGAGGCTAAGGCATTGAGAAAGCTGAGACATCCCAGCAGAAGCAAAAAGCTTAAGGATTATCTTGAATAATATGCTGATTAAGGGCTTTCATAGCCCTTAATTTTTTGTATACAACAGACAAGTTATTTTATACAGACGTATATTTACTAAACGGGAGGTTGTTATGCTTTCAGCAAGACTTAAAATGGTTGCA
>CALIRN010000222.1 GCA_938042265.1 uncultured Eubacteriaceae bacterium | reverse complement strand
CCTTACGGAACAGTTTGGATTTGAAAGGCTGAAATTTTATGCAGAGGATATTGCAAACATTGATAATGTTGACGGTAAAATTTCAATGATAATAACCCTCCATGCCTGTGATACTGCAACGGATATTGCCCTTTACCATGGCATACGCTGGGGCTGCAGAGTTATTATGAGTGTACCATGCTGTCAGCATGAGCTTAACAATCAGATTAAAAATCCCAAAATGAATATTCTGTTAAAGCACGGCATTTTAAAGGAGCGTTTTTCAGCCCTTATGACAGATGCTATAAGGGCTGAAATATTGGAGATAAAGGGCTATAAAACCTCCGTAATGGAGTTTATAGATATGGAGCATACTCCTAAAAACATTATGATACGTGCAGTAAAGGGCGGCAATACAGGCAAAATGGATTCATCGGGGCTTATAGAGCTGATGAAGGAATATTCCGTAAAGCAGAAGCTTTATGAGTTGTGCTTTGACAATGAAAGCGGTAGTGACAATGTTTAAGAAGAATTTTTTAATATATATATTGACTGCGGTCGTAACTTTGGGGGCTGCATTTGCTTTATGTGATGAAATTAACCCGTTAAAAGCGGTATATATGGCTGTTTTATCGTTTTTGCTTTGTCTTGCTGCAGGTTTTGACGCAAAAAAAATAAGTGACGGACTAAGAGCTGTACTGAGTGGAATACTGTTTTATTTAACACCTGTTTTTTTATTGGCGACAGTTATTGATAATGTACATATTGCCATGCTTAGACTTTGGATGATGAATTATTTGCTTATATTTATTCTGCTTATATTTATGCTTGCCTTAAGCAGCTGTTACAGTGTAAGTATAATTGCGGTAACTGTGCTTTTATTTATGGTATTTGTGCTTAATGCAGAGGTTACAATATTCAGGGGTATGCCTATAGTACCTGCTGATATTTTTGCCGTTAATACTGCACTCAGTGTTTCTGATAACTATAAGCCTGAGCTTACATACGAAATTTTTGTTTCCCTTCAAGCAGCTTTGTTTTGGTGTATACTTGCTGCAAAGCTTAATTACAAGCTTAAGGGCGGGGTTAAGGGCAATATTTTACTTGGCTTTTTGGCTGTTGCTTTTGCAGTTATGTTTTTATGTGGTGCAGGCAGTTATTTTGACAGCCATAACCCTGACAGACTGTATTATGATAAGTATGATACGGCGCTGTCAAATAAAAAATTCGGTACTCTGCTGACTTATTATCTTAATACAAAAAAGATGATAATTAAAAAGCCTTTAGGTTACAGTGCAGAGACGGCAGAGGAAATACTAAGCGCTGTCCCTGTGGACAATAAGGGCGGTGATGTAAGACCGAATGTTGTGGTTATAATGGATGAGGCTTTTTCGGATTTAACAGGAGTTTATGACATTGAAACCGATAAAGAGGTGCTGACAACCCTTTCTTCTTTAAGTGAAAATACGGTTAAGGGTAATATGCTTGTATCTGTTTTCGGCGGAAATACCTGTGTAACGGAGTTTGAATTTTTGACGGGATTAACGGCAGGTAACTTTGATACTGAAACAAATGCCTTTACTCAGTCTGTTACAAAGCCCGTCAATTCCTTATGCTATGACTTTAAGTCAATTGGTTATACTACGGTAGCCATTCATCCTTTTTGGCAGAACAGCTGGCGCAGAAATAAGGTGTATCCTTTACTTGGCTTTGATAAATGTATTTTTGCGGAAAATTTTGGCACGGGTATTGAAAAATCCACAGGAAGTATGAGAAGTAAGCCTAAGTTTGGAGATTTTGAATACATAAGAGGCTATTTAAGCGATAGGGAATGCTTTAAAAAGATTGAGGAGCAGTTTGAAAATAAGGCTTCCGATGAAAGGCTTTTTGTATTTAATGTTACCATACAAAATCATGGAGGATATACCTACAGCGGCAGTGATTTTGAAAATGAAATTAATGTAAGCGGTGAGGAAAATGCAGAGCTTAATCAGTATTTAACCCTAGCAAATAAAAGCGATAAGGCAATAGGCGAGTTAATAGATTATTTTAAAAATTATGATGAGCCTGCCGTTGTGGTGGTTTTTGGCGATCATCAGCCAAATGTTTCCTTTGACAGAGAGGTAAGAGAAGAATATGAATATCTGGGTAAAAATGCAAAGTATGCAGTACCCTTTATAATATGGTCAAACTATGATATTGAGGAAAAAGATATTAATCTTACAAGCCCTGCTTATTTGTCGGTTTTGGTTAAGGAAAGCTGTGGTCTGCCAGAAAACAAATGGGACGGCTTCAGAAAGGAGCTTTATGGGAAATATCCTGCCCTTACCCTGAGAAGCGCCTATAACAGCAGTTATGAGCCGTTGGATTTAAGTGATATAGATGATGAGCTTTATAAAAAATATAAAATTTTACAGTATGGTATACTTTTTGATAAGGTAAAACCATGAAATAAAGGCTGATGTAGGTAAAACGCATCAGCCTTTTATAATATATTGCCGTTATGCCAGACTGTCGAGCAGGTCATAAAAATCGGGGAAGGAGATTGTAACACAATCCGCATTGTTTATTGTGGTTGCTCCCTCTGCAATAAGTGCCGCTATAGCTATTGACATTGCAACTCTGTGGTCTGAATGACTTTCCGTAACGGCACCATGGAGCTTCTGACCGCCGGGGATAATCATATGTTTCGGTAATTTCCACGCCCATTTTACCAAGCTCTGCCGACATTGTGGCAATGCGGTTAGACTCCTTTACCTTAAGCTCCTGAGCATCCTTAACGTAAGTTGTACCCTCCGCACAAAGTGCTGCAACGGCAAATACGGGGATTTCGTCAATCATACGTGGAATTATTCCACCGCTGAGGGTTGTTGCCTTAAGCCTTGAGGTTTTGACCTCAATATCGGCAACAGGCTCGCCTCCTGAGCTTCTTTCATTAATGATATTAATATTGCCGCCCATAGCCTTAAGAGCGTCGATTATGCCTGTTCTGGTAGGATTAATACCTACGTTTTCAATAATAATGTGGGAGGAGGGGACAATAAGCCCTGCAACCATAAAAAAGGCGGCGGAGGAAATATCTCCTGGTACGGCAACAGGTCTGCCGTAAAGCTCCTTAACAGGCTTAGATACAATCCTGCCGTTTGTGTTTTTAATATCAGCGCCAAAGTAATTAAGCATTATTTCCGTATGGTCCCGGGAGGCAACAGGCTCATTTATAACCGTTTCACCCTCGGCAAAAAGGCTTGCAAGCAAAATTGAGGATTTAACCTGCGCGCTTGCAACAGGCATTGTGTATTCTATGGCATTAAGCCTGTGTCCGTGGATTGTAAGAGGGGCATAACCGTCATTTGTGCTGTCAATTTCCGCACCCATTTGTGAAAG
>CALIRN010000221.1 GCA_938042265.1 uncultured Eubacteriaceae bacterium | reverse complement strand
AATAAGCTTTAAGGGCTATACATGGAACAAAAAACTTTCCGCATCTCTTGTTATAAGTTTCTGATTGCCTTTATCATATTTACTTACAGCTATTATGTTAAAAAACTTTGCCATTTGTTCATAAAAAATTTTATCATGAAGGTTAAAGCTTCTTTATATAACTGCTTCAGCGTTACAACGCGATTCATCCCTTGTCTTGCCGCAGCCGCAGGTACCAACGTAAGCAGCATTCAGCTTTTTACAATAGCTACATTCCCAGCCGCCATTATCCATCGTTTGTTGATAATATTTTGAGTTAATATTTTCATTAACAGGTGCCTCTTTCTTACGTTTACAAAAAGCACAAATAAGCGCAATCAACGGAAAAAATAAGCCCAACCAAAACCAATTAATTGCATAATATGGATCCCAACCTTTTGATTCAATAATTTTTTTACATAGCTCACCAACAATAAATCCCACCATTATGAAAATTATAAAGGCTATTATAATAATACTAGTCATAATATTCTCCTCTCTGGTTATTTTTAATATCATGTATTTCAAAGGTACGCCTTAATAAATCGCCGCTTCTAAACAAATAAATTATTTTTTCAATACGGCAATGTTATCTTTTATAAGCTTCATTCCTTTTTTTGCAGAAACAATGCCAAAAAAGGCAGCCACGCCCATAGTTAAAAACACTATACAAATTACAACAAATAATCGCAAATTTTTATTCAAATATTATCACCTTTCCTTATTAATTTACACAAAGTGTTGATTTTTCTGACAAGATAATCACCGCTCATTTTATCTACGTTCATTTGCTCATTACAAGCTCTTATATATTCTATAAAGTCTGATTGATTGTAATAATTACATTCCAAATTGGTTAAAATATCCTCGGACACATTATATCCGTAATCTATCATATCGGAAACAGATTTTCTGCCCAGTGAAAGGCTGTTGATTTTAAAAGTATCCTTCTGCAAATTTACATACATAACAGGACAATTATAAGGAGCTAATGAGTAATTGGGAATATATCCGTCAAATTGCACAGATATAATTAAATCCATTTGATGCTTAAGTATAGGATAAATGGGCGTATTATCAACAATGGCGCCATCGTAGTAATTTACTCCGTCAATTAACACAGGCTTCATAATTGCCGCCATAGATACAGAAGCTTTAAGCACCCTTGCTATGTATTTGTAATCTAAGCTGTTAATATGGATATATATCGGCTTAAAGCTTTTTGATGACATACAAACCGTATACAAATCAGTTGATATATAATCATCACATAGGCAAACCTCATCGATAATGCTGTATATTAATCTCTCTCTGATAATTTTTTTATAGGCACTTATAGGGTTCTTTTCATCAATGGACTTCCATATTTTATTTGCAGTTACAAGCTTATCGCAACAAAAAGCGTATGCGTTCAGAGTGCCGATGGAAGCAGAAGAAACAGCAACAATTTCAAACATATTATGGAGTTTCAAAGCATTTAAAAATCCAAGCTGATAAGCTCCCTTTGCTATTCCTCCCGATAATACCAACCCAAGTTTTATTCTAGCTGACACCGTTATCCGGTTCCTTTACTGCCCATATAAGCGCTACAACCCAGCCTATAAATGCCCACCCCAGAAATAAATTCATGCAAAAAATTGCACCCTTATTTACCCTGTCTTGGGAAAAAGCAATTATAGTTGGTATAAAATAAATTGCAGCAGCGATTGAAATGACAATCAAAATGACAATCAAAGATATAAAACTTTCCATATCATCAGCCTCCTTTTTAGCGGATTTTGCGCTAAAGAAAAATATTTTTTTGGATAATATAAACTTTAATAAACTGCCCTTCAACATATATAAAACCTTTTCTTCGCTGCTTCAAGGAGAAAGATATCCTATTTTTATGGACTGCTGAAGTTAACCTATATCGAATATAGGCAACTGTTTAACAGACCGTCTTGTCGATTGAACAGTCAAAAAAATTCAATTATCCCGAAGAAATGATTAAGTTTGCATTTCTTGTAATTTATTATAGCGGATATTCCGCTAAAAGTCAATAGCTTAAATCAGAATAATCTATAATATCGTTAACATTTACAGGCTTTATTTAGGACAAAAGTACAAATTAATAAGTTATATTTTTTATGTCTGCTTCAGGAAAAACTTGGTGTTTTTGAATATTCGACAACACCCAATCAAACAATAATCGGCCTATTTGTCAGATCTGCCTATTAAAAGCCGGTTATTTTCTGATGCAATCATATTTCAGCCGTTAGCTGTGTTTATTCGTGCCTCTATATTTTGTTCACAAAAAAGTCTTTCTTACATTTGTATGTATAACAAAAAAGGAGTAAATATATGTATATCAGAATAAGAAATTTAAGGGAAGATGCAGATATGACACAAACTGAAATTTCGAAAATCCTTAACTGCAGCCAGAGGGTTTACAGTAATTATGAGAGGGGCGAGTTGGATATACCTACAGAAATTTTAATAAAGCTTGCCAATTTTCACAATGTCTCAGTGGATTATATATTAAACAGAACCAATAAAAAAGAAACTAATTTTTAACAATCTGAAAAATCATGGGGAATATTTTAAGAATATTCGTAATCAATTTACGCTTTGTAAGCATAACCAAATACTATAGCAGGCACCTCATACCTAAAGAGATGTAAGTCTTGCTGCTCAGGTCAAGGATATTCGTACTCCGCTTACGCTACGTACTCATAACCAAGTGTTGCTTTCGTAGCATTTTTCAGCAGGATCTTGTACTCCTACTGAAAAATAAGTAACTCCAACTGCCTATATAGACGGGGGACTTCCTTACTTGGTTAAAATAATAACTGACAAAAAATATTCTTAATGCTTCCCTTGATTTTACTTTGCCTTTATCCCCTCCGCGACAACATACAGTTCATCAGCCTCAGGGGGAGTAAGCGGCTTAATTTTGCCATCATCCTCAATAAGCCTTTCACCCTCTGTAATTACACCGATTATCGTTGCCTTAATCCCCTCTTTTTCAAGTGCCGATATAACCTCCTTTGGATTTGGTGCGGTTATAAGCATTGAGCCGCTGGAAATAAGCCTTAATGGATTTACACCGCAGCCCTTGCACAGTTTTTCCGTCACAGGCATAACAGGTACTCTGTCCTTATAGACAGTAATACCCACACCTGCGCACTCCGCAATCTCGTGACAGGCACCTAAAATACCTCCCTCGGTAACATCGTGCATAGAGGTTGCACCCATCTGTTCCGCAATTTTGCCCTCAGGCACAACGGAAAGCATAGCAGAAAAGCTCTCGCACTGCTTCTTTTCCTCCTCTGTCAGCTTGTCAGCCCAGAACTCCTTATAATCCCCGTATATTATACTGCTGCCCTCTATTGCCGCATACTTTGTCATAATAACGCTGTCGCCTACCTGTGCGCCCCCTGAGGACACAAACCTTTTTCCCTTGCCTATTGCAGTACAGGATATAACGGGTCTTGTAACCGCATCGGTAATTTCCGTATGTCCGCCAAGGATGGAAATACCCGCCTCATTTGCACTTTTATACAGATTTTCTGTAATGGCAGCAATTTCCTCCTCTGTGATATTTGGAGGAAGCAGCGTTGTAACCATTAAACCTATAACCTCACCTCCTGCCGATGCAATATCGTTGGAGTTAATATGCACCGCCAAAGTACCTATATCCTCCGCCGCTCCCGTAATAGGGTCAGTGGAAAGCATACATATTTCATCACCTAATTTCAGTGCTGCGCAATCCTCTCCCACTGATGGAGAGGTAAGTGACTCATTACGCTTTATGCCCCATTTTTTTATGGGCGCAAGTATTAATCTGTCCAGCACATCATTTGGAAGCTTGCCTATCTTCACAATAACACCTCCCTGTTATTATTATCAAAATAATAGCATCGATTTTGTCAAAATGCAAGGCAATACTTGAATTGTATGGGTAAAAAAGATATAATTAAGTAAAGAGCGCAAAGGAGGCAGCAAAATGAAATATCTTAATTTAAAAGCAAGAGCAAAAATTAACACCGCACTTGATGTACTTGGCAAACGTGAGGACGGCTATCACGAGCTCAGAATGATAATGCAGACGGTAAACCTTTGCGACAACATATTTATTAAAAGAATAGATGAGGATAAAATAGAGCTGACCAGTAACCTTAACTGGCTGCCCACAGATAAGCGAAACCTGATGTACAAAGCCGCAGATTTAATACGCAACCGCTATAATATAACAGAGGGCGTTGCCATGGATTTAACAAAAACAATACCCGTAGCGGCAGGGCTTGCAGGAGGCAGCTCGGATTGTGCGGCAGTTATCATAGGTATGAACCGCTTATTTGACTTGTCACTTTCCATTGAGGAAATGCTTTCCATAGGCAAGGAGCTTGGAGCCGATGTACCCTATTGTATAATGCGCGGTACTGTGCTTGCCGAGGGCATAGGAGAAAAGCTGACAAGACTTAAACCTTTTCCAAACTGCTTTGTATTGCTGTGCAAGCCAAACATAAACGTATCCACAGCGGCAGTATTTAAAAACCTTGATTTAAGCAACATTACAACGCACCCCGACATTGATGCAATGGTTGAGAATATCGAAAAGGGCGACATTAAGTCTATTGCCTATGGTATGTGCAATGTGCTTGAAAGCGTCACAATAAAAAATTATCCCATTATTGCGGATATCAAAAACAAAATGCTTGAGATGGCAGCTATCGGAAGTATGATGAGCGGCAGCGGTCCTACGGTTTTCGGTTTTTATGAAAGCTATGAAAAAGGACTTGCAGCCTTAAAGGAAATAAGACGGGTTTTCCACGTTAAAGAGGTTTATCTGACTACAATTTTTAATGAGCGGTAATATTTAGCCTGCCAAGAAGCGCACAAAGCGGTTCCTGGCAAGCTAAACACCAACTTATAACCAAACTGACAATTAAAGGGTGAATATAAAATTCACCCTTTAATTAACATATAAACTTTAACGGAAACTTTACCACCCAATCATAGGACTGTTTCTCAAAATTTTTACCTGCCATGTTTCCAAGAGCATCTTACAGCTCCAAAGCTGCCCGAAATTATTTTTTAACAAATTATTAAGCTCATCTGAATAACTGATAATTATATGAGCACTTCCACATAAATATTATTACCAGTAAAAATAGTACAGGCTGTAGTCAGTCAACAGATGGAAAAGCCCTGCCACAATAGCAATCAGCACTACTGCAACACACCGACTGTACGGTGTTTTTTCTTGTTTCCGTCTTTAAATTGTTCATTTTATCCCCTCTATTTTATCGTATTTACCAGTACAACGGATGTTTTGGGCTTTACATCAATATGCACAACACCATCACTGACAGCATACTCCACTGCCTCTGAATCATATCCCTCTGCGGCAGACTCAATAATCCTGTACATTCTTTCTCCGTTAAGCATTTCCATCCGCCATACAGGCACATCAAGGGAATACATACTGTCATTGTTGTTTACTATTACCGCAAGCTTTTCCTCATTATTCCACCTTCCGCAGCAAATAAGACCATAGTCAAGATGAAGATAGTCAAGAGAACCTGTTGCTATAGATTTATATTTTTTGTGTATTGCAATCATTGCCTTATAATAGGCAAAAATATCCTTATCCTCATTACCCCACGGAAACGGGCGTCTGTTATCCGGATCCGTCCAACCGGTAACACCGACCTCATCGCCGTAGTAAATAGTAGGGGCACCTCTCCATGTCATCTGCATTGTTATCGCAAGCTTCATAACCTCTCTGCTGACTCCCTCGTCAGCCTTTACTCCGCCTACTGTGTGCAGCCTGCCTATCTGCCTGTTTGTTCTTGTCAGAAAACGTGAATGGTCGTGATTGGAAAGCTCATTCATTGCAACGCTCAGGCTTTCGTAGGAAAATCTTGCGCTGTAATATCTCATTGCTCCTTCAAATGACGCCGCATTGTTATACATGCCCTCGTCAGCAGCTTCACTGTGCTTTTCCATACCTGTCAGAAACCACGTAATAGGCTCCATAAAGGCATCATAATTCATAACCGTATCCCACTGGTCGCCCTTAAGCCATTCCTTTGGGTCACCATAATGCTCCGCAAGAATAATTGCCTTTGGATTGGCAGATTTTACTGCCTTTCTGAAATCCCGCCAAAATTTATGGTTAAATTCAGGGCTCAAGCCTAAATCCGC
>CALIRN010000220.1 GCA_938042265.1 uncultured Eubacteriaceae bacterium | reverse complement strand
GCATAGCCGCACCCTTCACCGCAGGGATAAAGTCCTTTAAGAGAAATACTGTTAAGGCTTTTATTATCCCTTAAAATACGGATTGGAGAGGAAGATCGGCTTTCAACAGCGGTAAGTACGGCCTCGGGATTGGCAAAGCCCTTAAGATGTCTGTCAAGCTCAGTTATGCCCTCTTTAAGAGAATTATACATATAATCGGGAAAAACTTTTTTTAAATCCGTAGGAGTAACTCCGGGCTTATAGGTAGGTACAATACTTCCGTAGGCTGTGCTTGGTTTGTCTCTTAAAATATCTCCTGCAAGCTGGACAGGTGCATTGTAGTTACTGCCTCCTGCAAGATATGCCTTATGCTCCAGCTCTCTTTGAAAATAAACGCCTGCAAGCGGGTCATCACTTCCAAAGTCGGAGGGGTTAAGCCCTACAAGCAGTGCGGCATTTGAGTTTGAACCACTGCGTGAAAAGTAGCTCATACCATTGGTAACAAGTCTTTCCGCCTCCGAGGCGGCGCCTACCACATATCCGCCTGGGCACATACAGAAGGTGTATATGCTTCTGCCATTTGGCAGATGAGCTACTAGCTTATAGTCCGCAGGTGGAAGATACTTTGCAAAGCGACCGTATTGAGCAAGGTCAATAGCCGACTGACTGTGCTCTATACGTACACCCATGGCAAATGGCTTCTGTTCAGCCATAATATTTTTATTTATCAAAAGGGCAAAGGTGTCCCTTGCAGAATGTCCGGGAGCAAGAATAAGCTTGTTACAGTCAATATGCCTTTTACCATCAGGGGTCTGACAGGTGATACCGCAGATTTCACTCCTTTTAGAATGAATATCGGTTAGCTGATGCTCAAAAAGCACCGTACCACCTAAGCATTTAATCTGTTCTCTTATATTGCGCACTACATTTATAAGGTTATCAGTGCCTATGTGGGGCTTTGCCAGATAAAGTATTTCCTTTGGAGCGCCTGCTTTGACAAATTCTTCAAAAACAATACGGATAAGAGGGTCGTTTTTACCTGTGGTCAGCTTGCCGTCTGAAAAGGTACCTGCCCCGCCCTCACCAAACTGCACATTGGAGGAGGTGTTAAGTCTGCCATATTTCCAAAAGGCATTAATATCTTTCTGTCTCTCGTTAACAGCCTTGCCACGCTCTATTACTATCGGTTTTAAGCCTGCTTTTGCCAGTATAAGTGCCGCAAGCATACCTGAGGGACCAAACCCAACCACTACAGGATAAAGCTCTGAACTTGCTTTTGGTATGGAAAGGCTGCAGGGTCTTACCTTTGATACATTGCGTATATGCAGATATTTTTCCTCATGAGCTATGGAAAAGCTGACGGAATAAATATAATAAACCTCATTTTTATTGCGGGCATCTATGGATTTTTTTGAGATATGGAAGCTTTTAAGCTGTTCAATTTTAACGTGCATTGCCTTTGCGGCAAGTGATTTAAGCTTATCCTCTGAAAATGCTTCCGATACCTTGTATTTAATGCCTGAAAGTGTAAGCATATAATCCTCCTATTCGCCTGCGGCGCTTCTGCCCGCAAGTCTGCCTGACGACCATGCCCATTGCAGATTATAGCCGCCGCAGTCGCCGAAAATATCATATATTTCACCTGCACAGTAAAGCCCCTTACACAGCTTTGACTGCATTGTATAGGGTGAAAATTCATCTGTCAGTACGCCACCTGCAGTTACCTGTGCGTTTGCAAAGCCTTTTGTGCCGATAATTTCAAGGCGCAGATCCTTGATCAGTGCCGCCATCTTCCAAAGCTGTTCCTTATTTAGACTGCTTACAGGATAAGAAAGCTTTTCTATGCCTGCACGTCTTGCAATTATATTTCCAAGGCGTTTATTTAAAAGCCCTGTAAAGTAGTTTTCCATTTTAAGGTGTGACAGGGCTTTTGCTCTGCCCTCAAGGATATCATATACGTTTCGCTGTGAGTATTGGCTCATAAAGTCTATAGAGGCGGTGAGGTTATCAAACCGTGCAGCCAGTGTTGATAACTGAAATACGGGAGGCCCTGATATGCCGTAATCGGTAAATAGTATTTCTCCGCTGTCACTGCCCAGAACCTCATACCTTGAAAAAACGGTTAAAGTACCCTCTATCTTTATGCCTTGTAAGCTTTTAACCTCGTCTGTAGGAGTTTTAAGCTGAACAAGAGCAGGAGCAAGCTTTGTTATATGGTGCCCCAGACCCTCAAGGAGCTTAAAGCCTGAGCCGTTGGAGCCGAGAGAGGGTGAGGCACAGCCTCCTGCTGCTACAATAAGCTTATCACAGAACCAGTCCTCATTTGCATTATCGGTAAGCCTAAATCCCTTTTTTGTTTTTGCCACAGACTTAATATCCGCATGGAGAATGGATATATTAAGCCTTGAAAGCTCATTTCTTAAGGCGTCAAGTACAGATGACGCCTGTCCTGAAAATGGATATAGCTTTCCGTTTTCCTCCTCTTTGGGGAATACACCTAAGATATTAAAAAAGTTTATTGTATCGTTTACGGTATATTCGGCAAGAGCCGTTCTTTATTATGTTTTCCGGTGCGAATCTCTTGCGGGAAAGCTGTGACATGTTGCTCCAAGGCATTATTTTCATTGATTTTTAGCCCGGAAATTTGGTCGTTTACAAACTTTGACCTACTTTTGCGTTCGGTTCTTTCGGAAGAAAGCCGAAGCCCGGAGAGGTGGGTGAGTGGCTGAAACCAGTAGTTTGCTAAACTGCCGAGCTGGGCAACTGGCTCCACGGGTTCGAATCCCGTCCTCTC
>CALIRN010000219.1 GCA_938042265.1 uncultured Eubacteriaceae bacterium | reverse complement strand
CCTTAGGGTCAACAGCCTTTACAAGCTCACCAAAACGATTGAACTCCTTATTCCAATTATAACCCATTCTGTCTTTTTCTACAACCTTAATTCTCCAATATTCATCGGTGTTGTAGGTGTAAGTTCTTGAATTGCCCTTGCCGTCTGTTTGACTTATTAATCTGCCCTCGTCATCAAAGGCATTTTCAAATACGGTGGTTTTGACGTTTTCCGCATTTTCATCAACACGCTTTGTAAGCCTGTCATTTGTGTATTCATAATTGGTCTTTGCACCCATTGGGTCGGTAATCTGTGTTAAATTGCCGTTTTCGTCATAGGAAAAGCTATACGTGCCCTTATCACTTGTAAGGTTTGTTATATGCCCGTCCACATTTAAGTTGGCAGTCATACTCTTTCCCGTATTTTTCTCGGTAACTGTTATAGTGTTATCTGTTCTTGCAATATCAACACGATAACCTGTTTTGTCCTCATGGGCTATCATTTTGCCTGTTTTGTCAAAATAATACTTGGTATGGTTGCCTGTTTCCACCACATATCCGCTTTCGGTGTCGGACAAGGTGAATTTGTTAGAGCCTCTGGAAACAGGTTTATATCCGTTAATGAGCTTTTCATTTACATTTTGCGTTACCTGTCCGTCAGTAAGCTCACCACTGCCGGTATCAGAATTGTTGTATTTTAGGGCAAAATTGTAGATACTGCCATCCGGCATTGCAAGTATAATGTTTTCGCCATCAAAGGTAATAGTCATTCCAAAGTCCCATGACATATTTTTACCAAAAACACACTCTACATACTCATTGTTGACATAGCTGCTATATACAGCAATGTGCTTCTGACCGTTTATGCCACCAATATTTTTCAATTCAGAGGCATAAGTGCGGTTGACATATTCCGTAAGTTTTTCATTCTTTACACTTACCGATATAGGTATGGCTTCCCCCGAATTGCTTATGTCTGCCTTAAGAAGATTAAGCTTTTCGTTTATATCCATATCTTCATCAAATTCCGCTTCGTATGTAAACTTAACCGCTGCATTTGCAGGCAGTTCTTCAACATAAATGCTGTCACCTGATACAACAGGGAAATACCTTTCAAAGTCCTCCTCGGATAATACCCTATGGATTGTGTGACCCTCACCTGCGCCGATTTGAACCTTAAACTTATACAACGGTGACATTGAATTGTTTACTAAAGCAAAATTCACATGATATTTTCCGTCAATAACCGCTGTTTCGTCAAACACTACATCCAAAAGCAATGACTTTTCGGCATTGACAATAAGGGATTTTTCCGACTTAAAGTTCGCCTTAACATCAGCTTCAAAAGGCATAAGTATTCCCGTAAAGTCTGCATTTAAGTCATACTCTCCCGACTTATCACCTCTTACTATCCATTCAGCAATCGCAACTTCATGCCCTGCTATTTCTCCAAGGTCAACAGTCAGGCTCTGTCCCTGCTGCGTCTGCACAAGAGAAACTCCCTCGGGAAGCTTTAACGTCACCTTTGAATTACGAATTGTAAACTGTTTGTCCGCTTCATTATGCACTGCAAGCTGTACATTAAAGAATTCCTTAAGCCATGTAACATTTACAGGGATAACAAGGTATGCAACCATTGGCGGTACTTCAGGATGTCCTTCATAGGTAATAACAGAGGTTGTTACACTTGTTCCTCCTGAAACAGTGGTTTGTGTATTTTGACCTGTGCTTGAAGAACCGTTTAAAATTTCACCCTTTCCGTTTACGGTAATCTTGGGAAGGTCAATTTCTTGTGTTCCAAATGTAAGATTTGCCGTTATATCATATACATACTGATTGTCAGGATCAGATGTATCAATTCCCCTTTCTTCAATTTCATGTCTTGTAATTGGCGTTACATTGGTTTTGTGTGTAACCAAATCTCCCTTTTTAAGTACAATTGTTTTGGAAACATTGCTTTGACTTTTAACGGTAAAGTTTTTCTCATCGGGAAGATAGTTTTGCTTATAAGCTGAAACATTGTAGCTGCCTGCTACAAGAGATACCGTAACAGCACCCGTTTTATCGGTATAGTATGTTTTGGTTCCTTCACTCGGTACATCAATATATACATACGCATCCGAAAGGAATGCTCCGTTCTCATCCTTTACGGTTATTGTCAAATTGCCAACCTTTTCGGAGCTGTAAACAGATATGTTTACGGTGCTTACGGAACTGTTTCCCATTGCGTCAAATACGGTTAATCTTGCCGTGTAATTGCCTGCCTGAGCATACGTATGGGTAGGATTAGGCTCTTCCGAGGTTTCTCCGTCACCAAAATCCCAAAAATACGATGTTATGCCTATGTTATCCCTTGAATTTTCACCGTAAAAGCTGATTTCTTCATCCTTTACACCTGTGGTGTCCAAGCCTGCATTTGCAACAGGTGGCTCAATATCAAGGTATTCAGGCTGTGCCTGTACAATTTGACTTTCCTTTTTGTTGCCGTAAACATCAACAACATAAATTTTATAGTAATATGTTTTTCTGTGGTCAAGATTTTTGTCCTCGTACTCCTTTTCATAGGTTCTGCCCAGATATTCATAGCTTGCACCGTTGTCGGAGCTTCTGTACACCCTATAATAATCCGTATTTGTGTTTATGTCCTCCCATGAAAGCTTAACACTAAAACCACCGCTTTCCGCACTGAGCATAACGCTTGCAGGAACATCGTTGATTAACCTGTAATTGTATATCAGAGTTTTGCTGCGTCCACTTGTATCCTTTATGGTAAAGGTAAGGTCGTAGTAACCCGAAGGTATGTTTTCAGTGTTCCATACCGCCGATACCATAACTTCTTTATCATTAAAATCCTGTGAATATACAGTTGTTCTTTCATTTGATGCTTTAGGAGAATATGCCACACTAATATTTTCGACCGCAACATTGTCCGAAGCAGCAATTATAAACTCAGGGTTTGCAGAAAGCGTGCTGTTTTTAACAGGTGAAACGCTTATAAGTTTAGGTGCTTCATAGTCACGTTCCTCTTCATTTGTTACTTCATTGCTGAAATCCGATTCCATGCCGTTTGCATTAAATGAAGTAACCTTGTAGATATATGTTTTTCCCTTAACCGTATCATCGGTAAAGGTTGTTGCATATGCTGTGCCTATTTTTTCATCGTTTCTGTAAATATAGTAGCCTACAACGGAATCATTGTCATTTATATTCCATTCAAGAGTCAACTCAGTATAACTCTTTGATGTAATTTTTAAATCAAAGGGAACAAACAGGTTTTCATCCTGTGAATACTGGGTTTGTGCAAGATACTTCCAAAGGGGAGTATGATTAAATACATAGCCTGTATCAATCGGTTTATTTATTTCAAGTATATTGAAATAAGAATATCCCGGATTGGCAAATGTTACTGTCTGCACATTTTCTCCGTTTAATATAACCTTGTGATTGGCGCTTGCACAGAAATTTTTAGCACCGCCGCTCGTCTTCTGCTCAAAATTGCCCTTTATTTCCATTACACCGTTTGTCAGATAGGGTGAATGGTCATAGAATGATTTTGTGCAGAAACTGCCCTCAACATATACATAATCCTTTTCATTGGTCATGTTCAGATATGCATATGTACTGCCGCTTGGGTTTTCAATGGTATAATTGCCGTTTACAATGAGCTTTCCTCCACCAACAACAATTGTGCCATTCTGCTGCTGAAAATCACCATTTACTGTCAGCGTACCGCCGTTTAATTTTATTACTCCCGATTTCATTACTAAATCGTGGTTAATGGTAAGGTTCTTACCTGCCAAATCAAGAGATATGTCATACAGTGAAAAATCATAATCACCAATTTCTGTGTCTTTGCTTAATTGATATGTGCCTCCATACCTAAGGTTTGTAATTTTACTGTCAGCAGGTGTAAATTCTGGCATAAAATATACTGTTGACAGGAACTCAATACCCTCTTCCGAGGTGTTGTTAAGTTCAAGTATATTAAATCCGGAATTTATTGAAGCAAATTTGACCGTCTGCTTACCTGTTCCGCTTAATATAACTTTATGGTTTCCCGTTGGGTAAAAATTATTTGCATAGTAGTTAACAGCGTGTTCAAAATTACCCTTTATTTCAAGTATGCCGTTTGTTAATGTATGTGTTGTGTCGTATGAATAGTAATAATAGGCTTTGGTATAAAAATTGCCCTCAACACAAACATAATCCTTTTCATTCGTCATATTTAAATATGTCATTGAGTCATATGTATAAGAGGTATCCGTTGGATAAATTTCATAATCACCTTTAACAATCAATCTTCCTCCATTTACTTTTACTATGCCCATATTTTGGATAAAATCACCATTAACAGTAAGGATTCCGTCATCCAGGTAAACGTTACCTCCAAGCATTCCAAAAGTACCATTTATTATAAGATTGCCGCCATTTAAACTTATACTTCCTGCTCTTATTGTAAGGTCGTGATTTATTGTAAGGTTATAACCTGAAAGGCTAATCCGTGCAGTCCCAAATAACTCAAAATTATAATCTATAACCGTGTCCTGAGTTAATCTTAATGTTCCAGTTGAATATTTCAAACCTGAAATATTACACCCATTACTTGTTAAATTTTGTATGCACCCCATTTCGGATAAAAACTTAACACCTTCCTCTGATATATTCTGCAATTCAAGATTATTGAAGGTGTGCTTTGTGGTGGCAAAAGTAACACTCTGAACAGTGCTGCCACTTAACAAAACCTTATGACTTCCTGTTTGCGTAAATGTGCCTGCCTGTTCAAAATTACCCTTTACTTCAAGTATACCACCTGACAGATAATTTATTGCCGTGCTCACTATTGGACTTGCATTTGAGTAAAAATCACCGTCAACACATACATAATCATTTTCTTTTATCATGCTTAATATAGGATTTGCATTGGTGTCGGCTTTTTCTATTCTGTAATTTCCGTGTACAATAAGCTTACCGTTGTTTATTTTTATTGTACCGTTCTTTTGCAGCAAATCTCCATTGACTTCAAGTGTTTTTCCGTTTAAATCAATTATGCCCCCATTTAATGTATATTCATTTTCAATAACATTTGTTTCTTCGGATAAAATCAGTGAAGCACTGCCGGATATATTAAAATCCTTGACATTTTCACCATTTGTCAGTATATGCGAACCCGAAACATATTGTATATCCGAAATGACGCAGCCATTTGTATTAAAACTCTGCATAAACTTTGTCGGAGTAATGAATACAACGCCATCTTCCGAATTGTTATTTACTGTTAAATTGTTGAAACACGAAGAGTATGGTGAAGTAAAGCTGACTGTCTGTCTTGCTTCTCCGCTTAAAACCACTGTATGCAAGCCGTAAGTACAAAAGCTGTATGAATCTCCTGCCTGTTCAAAATTACCTTTTATTTCAATAGTTCCGTTAGTAAGATAACTATTGTGATTGTTGGATGACTTCGTATAAAAATCTCCCAAAACATATACATAATCATTTGGTTTTATCATCTTTAAATATGCATATGTTCCGTCATCAGGGTTTTCTATCCTATAATTGCCATTGACAACAAGACGTCCGTTATTTATGTATACAGTGCCTCCCGTCTGTAACAGGTCACCGTTTATGGTAAGAGTGTAGCCGTTAAGGTCAACATATTTGTCAAGTGTAAGGCTGCCTGTAACAACGGTATCTCCGTCCAAAACCATATTCACTTCGTTTTTATTTGTTTGTGTAAGCTTGGTTTCATTGCGTGTAAGTTCGCCGTAAATAACCACTTCACTAAGAAACTCTACACCTTCCTCAGAGGTATTGTTCAGCACAAGATTGCCAAAACAGGAGGACACAGGATTTTCAAAAGCAACCGTCTGAAATTTATTGCCACTTAAAATAACGTTGTGGTTAGATGCAGCATAAAAATTGTATTTGCTACCATTATAAATCTGCTTAAAATTACCCTTAACCTCCAAAGTTCCATAATTAAGATAATTTGCGTGGTTATTGCTTGATGCCATGCAAAAGTCTCCGTTTACATAAAGACAGTCATACGGAGTTACCATTTTTAAATAGGCATCAGTTCCTGTTTCCGAATTATCAATGGTATAATTGCCGTTTATGCTAACCGTAGCCGCATCAATAAAGAATGTACCACCCGTTTGATACATAGCTCCACCAAGTGTCATATTACCACTGCTGCCGTCTATGGTACCACCTTTTAGGTATGTATTGCCATTTACTGTCACCGTTCCCTGTGAAAGAAGCAGGTTTCCTCCCTCTATAATCAAATTGCCATAAACAGTAAGCGTACCATTATTCAGTACTAAAGTACCTGCTTTCATAATCAGATTTCCATGTACAGTTATATTTCCCCCATCTGCAGTTATTACATTGTTTTGCATGGATAAATCACCATAAACGGTAAAATTTCCTCCATCCATTATCACACTACCGTTTTGCAGTGCAAAGTCTTCCTCTACAATCAACTTTCCACGTTGGAAATTCACCGAGCCGTTTTGCAAAGTAAAGTTACGATTTACTTTCATGGTTTTTTCATTTAAAAAAAGTGCGGCTCCTGTTGTAATTGCATAATCATAGTTTATTTCTTTATCCTCCTGCAATGTGTTTGGGTAGTTGTAGTATTTTAAGTTGGTAACATTGCATTCAACAATTACATCATCCGGGAATTGAATAGGATTAAGAAATTCAACACCCTCTTCCGAGGTATTCTTTAATTCAAGGATGCCAAACTTACAACTACCTAACTCCGTTCTGATTGTTTGCTTTTGTGAACCATTGAACAAAAACTTATGCTCTTTTGACGCATATAATGAATTACTATATTGATTATAATCACCTTTAATTTCTATTGTTCCTTTGCTAAACCATCCTCCAAGACTGTATGCTTCAAAATCACCGTTAATTTGTATATAATCATTATAATCCTCCATATATAAATATGGATAATTATTGTTTCTGCTTTGCATTATATAATTGCCATTAACTATAAGTTGCCCATTTGAAAAGTTTATATTTCCCCCTGTATGGTAAAAATCACCGTTTACTGTTAATGTATGTCCTTCCAAATTAATACTTCCATTACCTATATATACATCAGAATCTATGTAAATATTTTCCGATAGAGTAAATTCATAACAATTATCTAAATTAAACTGTGTAATTTTAGTTTCATTTAGTACAATAAGCCTGTTTAAAGAATACAGGTTACAAAGCTTTATTCCATCATTTGACGGATTGTTAAGTTCAAGTATATCAAATATGATTTGTCCATTTACAGACTGACTCTCTGTACCGCTTAATATAATCTTATTGTTTTCAGTAGAATAGAAAGATCCGCCTTCATTTACCTCAATATTCCCTTTGGTTTCAAGAGTGCCTCCATTTAAATTTATATCACTGTCTTGTAAAAGTTTTATATCACCATTTACATATATATATTTATTTCTATTTGTTTTCGTGTTACTAATTGACAGATATGAATTTCCACTCATAATTAGGTCGTTTTCTACGCTTAAAGTTCCATCATATATCAGCAATGGCATAGCTTGCATATGTAAACTTCCGTCAATTGTCAAATTGCCGCCATCTAAACTTATATATCCGCCCAACAGTTTAAAATCACCTTCGACAGCCAAATTATCCTTTATCTCTAATCTTACATATCCATCATTTAATTGTTTTATTTTATGATTATTGACAACAAACTCTCCATTAACTGCAAAGCCATTATCAATGCCTATACTTTCACCCGATGTATTTAAAAATTCTAAATTGTTAAAATATGAATGCTGTGGATACTCAAATTTTATAGTTTGGGCATTTGCTCCACTCAATATTACCTTATGATTTTCGTTGGCAGTAAAATTGTATTCATATTTTGCCTGTTCAAAATTACCCTTAATTTCCAAAACGCCATTTGTCAAACAATCATTATGATTATTGTATGAGCCCATGTAAAAATCTCCGCCTACATACACATAATCATTTACCTTTGTCATTTCAAAATAAGCGTATGCTTCGCCCTCTGTATTCTCAATTCTATAATTACCCATCACAATAAGCTGACCATTATTAACGTACAAAGTTCCCCCGGTCTGAGTTAAATTTCCGTGAACTGTCAGCTTATGTCCGTTTAAGTTCAACCTTCCGTCTGATAACAAAAGATTATTGCATTCCATATCCTCATTAAGCCTTTTGTCCTCAAGCAAATTTATATTTTCCGTTATATCCGTTACTTGCTCACTTGATGAACCTGATGTTACCACATCAAGAGCGTTTTCAGATGAAGAGCCTGATGTAACCACATCATGAATATCATCAGATAAGCTACCTGACATTACCGTATCAGAAATATAACTATTGCTGTCAACAGCTAATATTTCTGCTTTTTCTATATTATCAGTGATGGATATATTCGGCAAATTGTTTACATTATTACCTTTTTGATCAATTATATCACCTGTATTAATTGTTAAATTGCTTCCTCCATCATCTACAATATGTTCTTCCACTTTAGACTGACTTTCTTTATCAGCACTTTTTTCACCTGCTTCATCTGACATTTCATTTTGTCCAAGATTCAGCTCATTTTCAGAATAATCTCTTATATTCCCTTTGTCGACGTTATTATATAAGTTCTCAAAATGTTGTTCGGTCATAGCTTCAACATCTAACATATTTAATGATATGTTATTAAATAAAATACTGCTCAAAAGCAGTAAAGCCGTATATTTTTTTGCTTTCTTCATATGTGTAATCCCCCATAATTTTCAAACTTTCGTAATAATATTAGTCGAATTTCCAAATTAGGTTGTAAAATAATATTTTCTGAATTATCATGTATTTGTTTATGAAATTTGTTGTTTATTCTGTAATAACCCAATGCATAAATACATCGCAGACCTAAACTGAGAAAATAGTATAAACATATATCATTATATGCTCTGCCAATATAGATCAATCGTTATATTTTGTTAAGAATTATTCAGTAATCACCCCTTTTCACAACGCAGACATATGTCAAGTGCATTTAAAAAAATTAAAATGCATACAATTATTTGTAAATCTGACCCCAAATGTACATTTTTTAACAAACATTTTTATAAAAATTACAAGTATATATCCGCATTGCTTAAATAAATTTGTGCAGTAATATACAAATTACTGTTTTAGTTCAAACAATTTTTAACAGGTTGTTTATTACTTCCGAGTTTCAATATTTCATCCGGTATTTCAGGTGAATATGCGATGGAATATTAGGACCATAAACGCATATGTTAACTATAGAAATAGATAATACCGATAATAATTTATCTATCATTTTTCATCACCTTTCATTAATGATAAAATAAAAACTAAATGTAATTTTAACAAACCGTCGTAGGGTAGCATAATTTTAAAATACAAATTTTCAAAATGTCTACCCTGCGACTATGCTTGCAGAATAGTGAAACCTGATTTTTTGAGACACTAAAAAACCTTAAATCCGTTAATAAAAGTCTTGTAATTTAAAGATATATTCATTTCTTAAAAAAGTCAATATGGTTTATTTGTTTTTTAGCATTTTGTCCGTTTTTATCCTTTTTCTTAATCAAATAATCTATAATCAAAAAAACATTTGTA
>CALIRN010000218.1 GCA_938042265.1 uncultured Eubacteriaceae bacterium | reverse complement strand
CAGGTTGGCTTCGGTGATGTAAAGGTTAAGAAGGTCAACAAGCCTATGAAGGGTCAGTTTGACAAGGCGGGCGTTGAGCCTAAGAAGGTTCTTAAGGAGTTCAGACTTGATGACATAAGTGCTTACGAGGTGGGCGCTGAGATTAAGGCTGATGTATTTGAATCAGGTGACAAGGTTGACGTAACCGGTACTTCAAAGGGTAAGGGCTACCAGGGTCCTATCAAGAGACACGGTCAGTCAAGAGGACCTATGGCTCACGGCTCCAAGTTCCACAGAGCTGTCGGCTCACTTAGTTCAGCTACTACACCCGGTAAGGTTAAAAAGGGTAAGAAAATGGCAGGTCAGATGGGTTCTGTAAGAGTTACCGTTCAGAATCTTGAAATTGTAAAAGCTGACGCTGAGAAGAACTTGCTTCTTATCAAGGGTGCTGTTCCCGGTAACAAGGGTACGGTAGTTGTAATTAAAGATAGCGTAAAGGCTTAATTAATCTTTACGAAAGGAGGATAACCTAATGGCAACAGTAAAAGTTTTCAACATGAGCGGAAGCGAAGTTGGCAATATAGATTTAAAGGACAGCATTTTTGCTGTAGAAGTTAACGAGCACGTAATGCACCAGGCAGTTGTTCAGTATCTTGCAAATCAGAGACAGGGTACCCAGAGCGCACTGACACGTGCAGAAGTACGTGGAGGCGGCAGAAAGCCCTGGAGACAGAAGGGCACAGGCCGTGCAAGACAGGGCTCTATCCGTTCACCACAGTGGACAGGCGGCGGCGTTGTATTTGCTCCAAAGCCAAGAGATTACTCTTTTAAGCTTAATAAAAAGGTAAAGAGGATGGCTCTTAAGTCAGCACTTACAACTAAGGTAAATGAGGGCAAGTTGATTGTAATTGATGAGCTTAGCCTTAATGAAATCAAAACAAAGAATATGGCTGAGGTTCTTAAGAACGTAAACGCTGTAAAGCCCCTTATCGTTCTTGAGGAGGGTAACAGCAACGCTGTTCTTTCAGCAAGAAACATTGCAGATGTTAAGACTGCAGGCGTAAACGCAATCAACGTTTATGATATCCTTAAGTATGACTCACTTGTAGTTACTAAGGCGGCAGTTACAAAGATTGAGGAGGTGTACGCATAATGGCAGATTTGAAGTATTATGACATTATTAAGAAGCCTGTTATTACTGAGAGAAGTATGAATGATATGGCTGATAAGAAGTATGTTTTCCTTGTACACCCTGACGCAACAAAAATTCAGATTAAGCAGGCTGTAGAGAAGATGTTCGAGGGCACAAAGGTTGAGTATGTTAACACTATTAATTTAGTGGGTAAGACAAAAAGACGCGGTTATACTTTCGGCAAGACAAATGCTAAGAAGAAGGCTATCGTTCAGCTTACAGCAGACAGCAAAGAGATTGAAATCTTTCAGGGTATGTGATTAAGCAATAAGCAGCATACAGACAAATAAAATAAATTTACGTCGAGCTTGATTGTAAGTAAATTTGTTTTAAGCGGACTGTATGGGGTGAGGTCTCTTCAACGAAACGCAGCAAAGCGGAGTGAATTGAAAAGTGCTGGGGCAAATCACATCAGACGGTTATAGTTATTGCACCACGTGTGCAGAGAATTAAAAGTAAAAGGAGTAGAAGAAAATGGGTATTAAGAGATTTAAGCCTTATACACCTTCAAGAAGACAGATGACAGTATCTGACTTCTCTGAAATTACAAAGTCTACACCCGAAAAGAGCCTTACAGTTCATATTAAGACAACTGCAGGCCGTAACAATCAGGGTAAAATCACTGTTCGTCATATTGGCGGCGGTGCTAAGAAAAAATACAGAATAATTGATTTTAAGAGAAACAAGGATGGTATTCCTGCAAAGGTTGTTGCAATCGAGTACGATCCAAACAGAACAGCCAACATTGCTCTCTTAAGCTATGCTGACGGTGAGAAGAGATATATCCTTGCACCTAACGGTCTTAAGGTGGGCGATGTGCTTACAAGCGGCGCTGATGCGGAAATTCGTGTGGGCAATGCTCTTCCAATGAGAAATATCCCTGTGGGTTCTGAAATCCATAATATTGAGATGAAGCCGGGCGCAGGCGGACAGCTTGTAAGAAGTGCAGGCAACGTTGCTCAGCTTATGGCTAAGGAAGGCAAGTATGCTACAGTAAGGCTTCCATCCGGTGAGATGAGATTACTTCCTATTGACTGCCGTGCTACTATCGGTCAGGTTGGTAATATTGATCATGAGCTTATCAATATCGGTAAGGCAGGCAAGAAGCGCCATATGGGTATCAGACCTACAGTTCGCGGTTCCGTTATGAACCCTAACGATCACCCACATGGCGGTGGTGAAGGTAGAGCACCTGTTGGTCGTCCTGCACCTTGTACACCTTGGGGCAAGCCTGCTCTCGGTTATAAGACCAGAAAGAAGCATAAGGCAAGCAACAAGTACATTATTCGTGGCAGAAAAGGCTGATTAAGCAGGAGGGTAATTAAATGAGTAGATCACTTAAAAAAGGACCATTCTGTGATGACCACCTTATGAAGAAGGTTGTAGCTCAGAATGAAGCAAATACAAAGAACGTTATTAAGACATGGTCACGCCGTTCTACCATCTATCCTGAGATGATAGGTCACACAATTGCTGTGCATGACGGCAGAAAGCACGTACCTGTTTACGTAACAGAGGATATGGTTGGACACAAGCTTGGTGAATTCGCACTTACGCGTACCTACAGAGGTCACGGTAAGGATGCTGAAAAGAAGTCAGGCGTTCGTTAATCACCGATTGATTGAAAGGAGGAGCCTTAAAAATGGCAAAAGGACATAGAAGCCAGATTAAGAAGGAAAGAAATGAGCAGAACAGAGATAAAAGAGCTCAGGCTCATGCTAAGTTCGTCAGAGTTTCCGACAGTAAGGCCAGAATAGTTTTAAACCAGATTAAGGGTAAGAGCGTTGGCGAGGCAATGGGTATCCTTGCTTACTCACCAAGATACGCTGCTGAAATTATAGAGAAAGTTTTAAAGTCTGCAGTTGCTAACGCAGAGAATAACTTAGAGTTAGATGTTAACAAGCTGTATGTTGCAGATGCTGTTGCTAACCAGGGACCTACTCTTAAGAGAATTCGTCCAAGAGCACAGGGCAGAGCTTACAGAATTAACAAAAAGACAGCTCACATCTCAATATATCTTGACGAGAAATAAGGAGGACAACGATGGGTCAGAAGGTAAATCCACACGGATTAAGAGTCGGCATCATCAAGGATTGGGATTCAACCTGGTATGCTGACAAGAAGGATTATGCTAACTTTCTTGTAGAAGATAACAAGATCAGAAACTACATTAAGGAAAAGTTAAATACAGTTGATGTTTACGCTGGTGTTTCCAAGGTAGGCATTGAGAGAACCAACGACAGAGTTAAGGTTACTATCGCAACATCAAAGCCTGGTATTGTAATCGGCAGAAACGGTGCTTCAATTCAGGAGCTTACAGCTGCACTCCAGTCATTATCAAAGCAGAAGGTGCTTGTAAATGTTGAGGAAATCAAGCGCCCTGAGCTTGACTCACAGCTTGTGGCTGAGGATATTGCAAAGCAGCTTGAAAACCGTGTAACTTTCCGCCGTGCTATGAAGAAGGCTATGCAGAATACTATGAGAAGCGGTGCAAAGGGTATAAAGACAAGCTGCTCAGGTCGTTTGGGCGGTGCTGAAATGGCTCGTAGCGAGCATTATCATGACGGTACTATTCCTCTTCAGACTTTAAGAGCTGATATTGACTACGGTTTTGCAGAGGCTAACACAACTTATGGTAAAGTTGGTGTTAAGGTATGGATCTACAAGGGTGAGGTTCTCCCTGCCAAGAAGAATAAGGAAGGCGGTGCACAGTAATGTTAATGCCTAAGAGAGTTAAAAGACGTAAGCAGTTCAGAGGCAGAATGACTGGTAAGGCTATGAGAGGCAATAAGATTACCTACGGTGAGTTTGGTATTGTTGCTATGGAGCCAAGCTGGATTACTTCAAACCAGATTGAAGCAGCCAGAATTGCTATGACAAGATATATTAAGCGTGGCGGTAAGGTTTGGATTAAAATCTTCCCTGACAAGCCCGTTACAGAAAAGCCTGCCGGTACTCGAATGGGTAGTGGTAAGGGTACTCCTGAGCGCTGGGTTGCAGTTGTTAAGCCCGGTCGTGTTATGTTTGAGATTGCCGGTGTTAGCGAGGAGGTAGCAAGAGAGGCACTTCGTCTTGCTGTTCATAAGTTACCTATTAAGTGTAAGATTGTTTCTCGCGCTGACCTCGAAATGGAGGGTAATGAGTAATGAAAAGTACAAATTTTGTTGAAGACCTTAGAAGCAAGACAACAGAGGAGCTTAATTTAGCCCTTGTTGATGCTAAGAAGGAACTGTTTAATTTAAGATTTCAGAATGCTACCAATCAGCTGAGCAACACAGCAAGAATTAACGAGGTTCGCAAAAATATTGCCCGTATTCAGACTGTTATTACTCAGAAGAACAAAGGTATTTGACCTATAATAACGGAAGGAGGACACTTACGTGGAAAGAAATCTTCGTAAAACCAGAATTGGTAAGGTTGTCAGCAATAAGATGGATAAGACTATCGTTGTTGCTGTTGAAAATAATGTAAGACATCCATTATATAAAAAGATTGTAAAGACTACTTACAAGCTTAAGGCTCACGATGAGAATAATGAGTGTCAGATTGGTGACCGTGTAAAAGTTATGGAGACAAGACCTTTGTCAAAGGATAAGAGATGGAGACTTGTGTCTATAATTGAAAAGGTTAAGTAATTCCTAAAGACAGGAGGATAATTGAATGATTCAGCAGGAAAGCAGATTGGTTGTTGCTGATAACTCAGGTGCTAAGGAGCTCCTTTGCATCAGAGTACTCGGCGGTTCAACCAGAAGATATGCTAACATTGGTGACGTTATTGTTGCTACGGTTAAAGACGCAACACCCGGCGGCGTTGTTAAAAAGGGTGAGGTTGTTAAGGCTGTTGTTGTAAGAACCAAGAAGGGTGCTTCAAGACCTGACGGCTCATACATCAAGTTTGATGAAAACGCAGCAGTTATTATCAAGGAAGATAAGAACCCAAGAGGTACACGTATATTCGGACCTGTTGCAAGAGAGCTTAGAGATAAGCAGTACATGAAGATATTATCTCTTGCACCAGAGGTATTATAAGGAGGTAAAACCCGTGAAGATTAAAAAGGGCGATAAGGTTCAGATTATTGCAGGCAAGGATAAGGGTAAAACCGGTAAGGTACTTGTTGCTGATGCAAAGAACAATAAAGTTGTCGTTGAGGGCTGCAATATGATTTCAAAGCATGTTAAGCCTAACGCAATGAGCGGCCAGGGTGGTATCATTTCCAAGGAAGCACCTCTTGACGCATCTAATGTTATGTACCTTTACAATGGTGAGCCTACCAGACTCGGCTACAAGGTTGAAACTGTAAACGAGGGTGGTAAGGGTAAGACTGTTAAGCACAGAGTTGCTAAGTCTACTGGCGACACTATTGATTAATGACCGGAAGGAGGTAAACTGAACTGTGAACACTTTAAGAGAATACTATGAGAAGGAAATTGTACCAGCAATGGTAAAGAAGTTCTCATACAAAAATATTATGGAAGTGCCAAAGATCGAGAAGATTGTTATCAATATGGGTCTTGGTGAGGCTAAAGAAAATTCAAAGGTTATGGACAGTGCAATCGGTGATATGACAATCATTGCGGGTCAGAAGCCAATTGTTACAAAGGCTAAAAAGTCAATTGCTGCCTTCAAGCTCCGTGCAGGTATGCCTATCGGTTGTAAGGTTACTTTAAGAGGAGAGAAGATGTACAGCTTTGCCAACAGACTTATCAACTTAGCTCTCCCTCGTGTACGTGACTTCCGCGGTGTAAGCGCTGAGTCTTTTGACGGCAGAGGTAACTACACACTTGGTGTTAAGGAGCAGATTATGTTCCCTGAAATCCAGTATGATAAGATTGATAAGATCAGAGGTATGGATATTGTATTCGTAACCACTGCAAAGACTGATGAAGAGGCTAGAGAATTACTTAGATTATTCGGTATGCCATTTAAGAAGTAATAAAGGGAGGACAGAAAATGGCTAAAACATCAATGAAGGTTAAGCAGGGTAAAAAGCCTAAATTTTCAACACAGAGCTATACTCGTTGCAGAATTTGCGGAAGACCACATGCTTATTTAAGAAAGTTCGGTATTTGTCGTATTTGTTTCCGTGAATTAGCTTACAAAGGTCAAATCCCCGGAGTTAAGAAGGCTAGCTGGTAATTGTTGAAAGGAGGTTTTTTAAATGTCAATGAGCGATCCTATCGCAGATATGCTTACAAGAATTAGAAATGCAAACACTGCTAAGCACAACACTGTAGACGTACCTTCAAGCAAGATGAAAGAGGCTATTGCCAACATCTTAGTAAACGAGGGTTATATACAGGGTTTTGAGATAACAGAGGATGGCGTAAAGAAGACTATGCGCATTACTCTTAAGTACGGTAAGGACAAAAACGAAAAGGTTATTTCGGGTATTAAGAGAATTTCCAAGCCCGGCCTTAGAGTTTATGCTAATAAGGACGAAATGCCTAAGGTACTTGGCGGTTTAGGTACTGCTATAGTATCTACCAACAAGGGCATTATCACAGACAAGGAAGCCAGGAAGCTCGGCGTTGGCGGCGAGATTATTGCTTTCGTTTGGTAATAAGGAGGTAAAGGTAAATGTCACGTATAGGAAAGTTACCTGTTGCCATTCCTGCCGGCGTAGAGGTTAAGGTTGAGGATGGCAATGTGATTACTGTTAAGGGACCTAAGGGTACTCTTACACGTAAGCTCGTAGAGGAATTAGAGGTTAAGGTTGAGGGTACAGAGATTGTTGTTACCCGCCCTAACGATTTAAAGAGAAACAAGTCCCTTCACGGTCTTACAAGAACACTTATTTTCAATATGGTTGAGGGTGTTACTAAGGGCTACAGCAAGGTACTTGAAATCAACGGTGTAGGTTACAGAGCAGCTAAGGCGGGCAACAAGCTTACTTTAACTCTCGGTTACTCACACCCTGTAGAGATGATTGACCCTGAGGGCATCACTACTACTGTTGATGGCAATAAGATTACCGTTGCCGGTATTGATAAGGAAAAGGTTGGTCAGTTCGCAGCTGAAATCAGAACTAAGAGACCTCCTGAGCCATACAAGGGCAAGGGTATTAAGTATGAAACTGAAACTATCAGACGTAAGGTTGGTAAGACCGGTAAGAAATAATATAAAGGAGTGAAACTCTATGATAACTAAGCCATCAAGAGCTGCTGCAAGAGAGAAGCGTCATTACAGACTTCGCAATCACATCTCCGGCACAGCTGAAAGACCAAGATTGGCAGTATTCAGATCAAATATGCATATTTATGCACAGATTATAGATGATACAGTGGGCAATACAATCTGCGCTGCTTCTACCATGGAGGCTGATGTAAAGGCTAAGCTTGAACATACCAATGATGTTGAGGCTGCTAAGGTTGTAGGCGAAACTGTTGCTAAGAAAGCTCTTGAAAAGGGCATTAATACAGTTGTTTTTGACCGCGGCGGTTATGTGTACCATGGCAAGATTCAGGCTCTTGCCGATGCTGCCAGAGAAGCCGGTCTGCAGTTCTAATCAGGAGGGAATGTCGTGAGAAAAATTATTGATGCAAGCACACTTGATTTGCAGGATAAGGTTGTTACAATTAAGAGAGTAACAAAGGTTGTTAAGGGCGGTCGTACCTTCCGTTTTGCTGCACTTGTTGTTGTAGGCGACTACAACGGTCATGTAGGTGTAGGTCTTGGCAAGGCAACTGAAATCCCTGACGCTATCCGCAAGGGCAAGGATGATGCTATTAAAAATCTTATCTATGTTGAGAGAAACGAAAACAACAGTATTTACCATGAGGTACTTGGTAAGTTCGGCAGTGCAAACGTTCTTCTTAAGCCGGCTCCCGAAGGTACAGGTATAATTGCAGGCGGTCCTGCACGTGCCGTGCTTGAGCTTGCAGGTATTAAGAATATCAGAACTAAGTCTATCGGCTCTAACAACAAGAGAAATGTAGTAAATGCTACTATCGAGGGTCTTGGCGCAGTTACTTCTCCTGAGAAGGTTGCAAGACTCCGCGGTAAGAGTGTTGAAGAAATTTTAGGTTAAGGGGGATATTGTCATGTTAAAGATTACTTTAGTTAAGTCTACAATAGGTGCAATCCCTAAGCATAAAAAAACCGTTGCTGCTCTTGGTCTTCATAAGCCAAACACTTTTGTTGAGCAGCAGGACACTCCTGCTATCAGAGGCATGATTAAGCAGGTTAACCATTTGGTTAAGGTTGAAGAAATATAATATTGTAGGAGGTGTACCAAAATGTTTTTACATGAATTAAGACCTGCCGAAGGTTCTACAACCAACGGCTTTAGAAGAGGCAGAGGTCACGGCTCCGGAAACGGTAAGACTGCCGGCAAGGGTCATAAGGGTCAGAATGCACGTTCAGGCGGCGGCGTAAGACCGGGCTTCGAAGGTGGTCAGATGCCTTTATACAGAAGAATACCTAAGAGAGGCTTCAAGTGTATTAACAGCAAGGAAATTGTTGCAATTAACTTATCTCTCTTAAACAGTGTATTCGAGGACGGCGCTGTTGTTGATATTGACGCTCTTAAGGCTAAGGGTCTTGTAAGCCACGTAAGAGACGGCGTTAAGGTTTTAGGTAACGGTGAAATTACTAAGAAGCTTACTGTAAAGGTTAACTATTTCAGTGCTTCTGCTAAGGAGAAGATTGAGGCCGCAGGCGGAAAAGCTGAGGTGATTTGATGCTTACTACACTGAGAAATGCATGGAAGATTAAAGAAATCAGAAACAGATTGTTGTACATGCTTTTGATTCTGGTAATTGTAAGAATCGGCACACATCTGCCTGTTCCCGGTGTGGATTTAAGCAGACTTGACTCAAACTCCAGCGGTACTCTTTACAGTCTTATTACAGGCGGTGACTACGGTACTATATTTGCTATGGGTATCGGACCATATATTAACGCATCTATCATTATGCAGCTTCTTACTGTTGCAATCCCAAGATTGGAGCAGATCAATAAGGAAGGCGAGGAAGGCCGTAAGAAAATTGCACAGTACACAAGATTTTGTACCGTTGCACTTGCTCTCCTTCAGGGCTGCGGTCAGGTGTTTACCATAAGAGGTGCTTTTACAAACCCTAACTTTTTTGTTTACGGTGTTGCACTTTTATCAATGATTACAGGTACCGTATTTATTATGTGGCTTGGTGAGCAGCTTAATGAAAAGGGTATCGGCAACGGCTCCTCCTTCATTATTGCAGCCAATATCCTTTCAGGGCTTGCAGGTGGTGTTCAGGCAATGTATGTACAGGGTCAGGGCTCAGGTGTAATGGGTTGGATTAAGGTAGCAATTATGCTTCTTATCCTTCTTGCCGATATGATATTTGTTATCATTGTTCAGGATGGTGAAAGAAGAATTCAGGTACAGTATTCCAAGAAAATGGTAGGCAGAAGAATGTTGGGCGGTCAGAGCTCATACATTCCTATCAAGGTTAATATTGCAGGTGTTATGTCCATTATCTTTGCAATATCACTTCTTCAGTTTCCACAGACTATTTATCAGCTGTGGCAGCCAACCTGGCTTGGAAAGGTTGTAGAGGTGCTTAGCGTAACACAGAGCCCAATAGGTGCTGCTTTGTACGTTGTCCTTATTTTCTGCTTTACATTCTTCTATACATCATTCTCCTTCAACCCAATTGAGGTTGCCGAGAATATTAAAAAGAGCGGCGGATTTGTTCCGGGTATCAGACCAGGCAAGCCAACCTCTGATTATATCCAGACTGTAGTTGACAGAGTATCCCTAATCGGTGCCTGCGCATACTCAATTATTGCTCTTGTGCCTTCTCTGTTCAGTTTGGTGTTTAATGTAAATATCGGTTTCGGCGGCACTACATTACTTATCGTAACGGGTGTTGCACTTGAAATCTTTAAGCAGATGGAATCTCAGATGGTTATGAGACACTATAAGGGATTTTTAAGCTGATAGATTTGTTTCATAGGATGTATGACTGTAATGATTATACATCCTATTTTTTAATTTAAGGCAGTATATTATGGAGGTATTCATGTACGAAAATTTACTGAGAATTTCTAAAAAGCAGAATAACAGCTTAATATTCTTTGGTATTTTTATGCTGATAATTTGTATTGTATTGTTCTTTTCAATACAGATTTTTTGGGTTTATTCCAGTATAAGAGGTGATTTTGATTTTAATCCTACATACCAACAGATGCAGGAGACGGACCTGAAAAGTGACTATAAGGAGTTTTCAACACCATATTTATTAGATTGTTTTGCAGTCTATAATATGGGGTTTAGCTCCTTACCCTCAAGAGAATATGCAGCTTTATATTTTCCGCCGGATAGTGATGCACCTGTATTGATGGCGATTGAAGTGCCTTGGTATAAATATTCAAAGGCCGAGCGTATTTATGAGGCTGCATACAATGCACAGGATAATTATAACTATGTTGATACAGCTGAATTTTATACAGCTAAAGGCTCAGTAAGAAAAATGTCAGAGCAGGAGCTTGCTTTATTTGAGCAGACTTATGGTGATTGGGAAGTGGAATGGTTGCCATATATTATATGTGATGGCAAAATGTCGTACTTAAGATATGATGGCTCTGTTTCCGAAAATACACCTATTATTTATTTGGGTGGAGTCTTATTTTTGGCACTTGCAATATGGTTTTTATTTTCAGGTATTAAATCCAATAAGCTGATTTGTGATACATCAGGGCTAAAAGAGGAGTTTGAACAGGTTTATGGTGAAGATTCCTTTGATGCTGCTTGTAATGATTGTGAATTTAATGGTCATTGTATAGCAGATAAAATATATTTGAGTAAGAACTGGATTGCCTTTGCTAAAAATAAGCCTGTAATATTGCCGCTTAACAAGATAGTGTGGATTTATAAGGAAACGACAAGAGTTAATTTTATTAAGTCCTCCACAGATATTATAATAAAGACTATTGATAATAAGTCATACAACATTAGAGTTAGGGATAAGGGCGAAATTGACCAATTAAGAGAATGGATGCCGACTGAATATCCCATCGTGTTTGGATATAATGAAAAAATAGCAGCTATATATAGGAAAAATCCGGAACATCTAAGAGAGCTTGGAGAAGGCATAAAGAATAATGGTTAAGCAATTATTTGACGAATTTTGTAAATATATCTTGCAAAATACAAGGCGTTTGCCGTATAATAAATTTGTATGTCTAATGGCATATTGACTAATTAAGTGTTAATTGATTAATTTATAATAGGAAGGAAGTAATATTTATGAAGCTGGTTTTAGTAGGCTGTCCCGGCGCAGGCAAGGGTACACAGGCTAAGAAGCTTTCACAGCATTATGGCATTGCACACATTTCAACAGGAGACCTTTTAAGAGATCAGATTGCAAGAGGTACGGAGCTTGGAAAAAAGGTAAGCAGGATTATGGAGGAAGGCGGTCTTGTATCTGACGAGATTGTTTCCGCTATGCTTGCCGAGAGGATTAAGGCTGATGACTGTAAGAAAGGATATATTCTTGACGGTTATCCAAGAAACCTTGCACAGGCAGAGGGTCTTGAAGCAATTACTGGTCCTCTTGATAAGGTTGTTTGCATTGAGGTAGAGGACAGTATTATAGTTGACAGAATGACAGGCAGAAGAAGCTGTCCTAAGTGCAATGCCATGTTCCACACAAAGTACAACCCTCCAAAGGTTGAAGGCGTTTGCGATGTTTGCGGTGAAAAGCTTATCCAGCGTAAGGATGACAATGAGGAAACTGTTGTAAACAGACTTAAGGTTTACCACGATACAACAGCTCCTCTTATTGACTTCTATGGCAAGAAGGGTATTCTTGCCACAGTAAACGGCGTAGGCGATATTGATGAAATATTTGCTCAGGTTTGCAAGGCTTTAGAGGCATAAAATGGCTATCACCATTAAAAATGAAAAGCAGGTTGCTAAGATGAGGCTTGCCGGTGAAATAACCGGCAGGACCTTAAATTTGCTGGAGAAAAAAATTATTCCGGGAATTACAACATTTGAACTTGACAAAATTGCTGAATCGTATATAATGGAATGTGGAGCGTTGCCATCCTTCAAGGGGTACTATGGTTACCCTGCTTCAATTTGTGCATCAATTAATGACGAGGTGGTGCATGGTATTCCGTCTAAAAACCGTGTACTGAAAGAAGGCGACATTATCTCTGTTGATGTAGGCGCTTACGTTGACTCACACCACGGGGATGCCGCAAGAACCTTTGCCGTAGGTAAAATTTCGTCTGAAAAGCAAAGGCTTATTGATGTAACTAAGGAGAGCTTCTTTAAAGGTATTAAATATGCAAAAGCAGGCAATAATCTTTGTGAAATATCTGCTGCCATACAGGACTGTATTGAGGATAACGGTTTTTCAGTTATCAGAGATTATGTGGGACATGGTATTGGCAGAAGTATGCACGAGGATCCTGCAATACCCAACTACCGCAACGGCAGGAGAGGTCCTGTTTTAAGGGCGGGCATGGTGCTTGCTATTGAGCCCATGGCAGCTATGGGTACATATAAGGTGCGTGTGCTTGCAGATGGTTGGACTGCCGTAACAAAGGACGGCATGAGTGCTGCCCATTATGAAAACACTGTGCTTATTACCAACAAGGAGCCTGAACTTCTAACCCTGATAATTTGAGGTGAATAGATTGTACAGTAAAGGTCAGGTTGTTTTTTCCAAAAGCGGACGTGATAAATCAAAGCCCTTTATCATAGTGGATTTTGATGAGGACTACGTCTATCTTGCAGACGGCAGGCTGAGATTGCTTGAAAAACCCAAGAAGAAGAAAAAAATGCACGTACAGATTTGCAACGACATTATAGAGGAAATTAAATCAAAGCTTGAACACAATCTAAATTTGAGCGATGCAGATTTACGCAAAGCATTGAAACCCTACAGGTATTAAAAAGAACTTTTGCCTCTGGCAAAAGACGCTCTCTGAGTGTCCGAATGACTTTTTTCGGTTCATAGGTTCATAAAAGGAGGTATTGCATTGGCTAAAGACAATGTTATCGAAATGGAAGGCACTATAATTGAAAAGCTTCCTAACGCAATGTTCCAGGTGGAACTTGAAAATGGCCACAAAATTCTGGCTCATATTTCGGGTAAGCTGCGTATGAACTTCATAAGAATCATCCCAGGCGACAAGGTTAAGGTTGAGATGAGCCCTTATGATTTAACTAAAGGCAGAATTACCTGGAGAGATAAATGAAAGGAGTTATGAAAAATGAAGGTTAGACCATCAGTTAAACCAATGTGCGAAAAGTGCAGAGTTATCAAGAGAAAAGGCTCTGTAAGAATTATTTGCGAAAATCCTAAGCATAAGCAAAGACAGGGTTGATTTTTAAACCAATATTTGCTATACTAAGGAATGCGCCTGTATTTTTATATGATACGTGTGGGTGCGTGTGCCGCCGTTAAACAAGCGGCATAAGGCGGTTAAAATAACAAGCATTTTTATGGTTTTAAGGGGTTATAAGCCCCCGCAGGCCTCATGTACGGCTTACCGAGATTCGGCATTAAGGCTTATACCGAATAAGGCTTTAATCCGGCGGCTGTCCCGGTGGCTCATTTCCGGTTTATTTTAACTGCAAAGGGGATTTATCCCAAAAGTAACTATTATTTTTATTATTTTGCAGGAGGTGCAATAAGTACATGGCTCGTATTGCGGGTGTTGACTTACCTAGAGAAAAACGTGTTGAAATCGGTCTTACTTATGTATATGGTATTGGCCGTGCAAGCTCTAACAGAATTCTTGCTGAGGCAGGCGTTAATCCTGACACAAGAGTTAGAGATTTAACAGATGATGAGGTTGCTAAGATTCGTGACGTAATTGACAGAACTCAGACTGTAGAGGGTGACCTTAGAAGAGAAATTGCGCTTAATATTAAGCGTCTTGTTGAAATCGGATGCTACAGAGGTATTCGTCACAGAAAGGGTCTGCCTGTAAGAGGACAGAAGACTAAGACTAACGCTAGAACAAGAAAAGGTCCTAGAAGAACTGTTGCGAACAAGAAGAAGTAATTATCGATTATTGATCTTTTGAGATTGATTAAGGAGGTTCAATTTAATGGCTAAGAAGACAGTGAAGAAAGCTGCCGGCCGCAGACGTCGTGACAGAAAAGTCGTTGAACGTGGCCAGGCTCATATTCAGTCAACATTTAATAATACAATTGTAACTATTACTGATGGTGCAGGCAATGCACTTTCATGGGCAAGTGCAGGTGAGCTTGGTTTCAGAGGCTCAAGAAAGTCTACTCCATACGCAGCACAGATGGCTGCTGAGAAGGCTGCAGGCGCTGCCAAGGATTACGGTCTTAAGACAGTAGAGGTATTTGTTAAGGGACCGGGCAGTGGACGTGAGGCTGCTATTCGTGCTCTTCAGGCTGCAGGTCTTGACGTGACTATGATTAAGGATGTTACACCTGTACCTCATAACGGCTGCAGACCACCTAAGAGAAGAAGAGTTTAATCTCATAATAAATATTGGCTCAGACAAGCTCAGGTTCAGGCTGAAAGGTCGCAGAGCGGTCATGAGATTATGAGTATATATGTAAGCGGAATATAAATATCCGCAATTTTACTGATTTGATTATTTGTTAATTTTTTGAATATATTACGGAGGTGCTATTGATTAATGGCTAGAGATATGGGTCCTATCCTTAAAAGATGCAGATATTTAGGCATCGAGCCTGCTGTACTTGGTTCTTCCAAGAAGGCAAGCAGACGCAAGAGAAATATGCGTAAGTTAAGTGAATACGGTATGCAGTTAAAGGAAAAGCAGAAGGTTAAGTTCATTTACGGTGTACTTGAAAAGCAGTTTAGAAACTACTACAAGAAGGCTGATAACATGAGCGGCATCACAGGTGAAAACCTTCTTCAGCTCCTTGAATTAAGACTTGATAATGTTGTTTACAGACTTGGTCTTGGACGTACAAGAAAGGAAGCAAGACAGATTGTTCGTCATAATCTTGTTACTTTAAACGGTAAGAAGGTTAATATCCCTTCTCTCCAGGTTAAGGTTGGCGATGTTATTGAGGTTAAGGAAAGCAAAAAGGACATCCAGAGATTTAAGGATGTACTTGATGTAACAGGTTCAAGAATTGTACCTGAATGGCTCAGCGCAGATCAGGAGGCTCTTAAGGGTACTGTTAATGCCCTGCCAAAGAGAGAGCAGCTTGACCTTCCTGTTAACGAAACACTCATTGTCGAGTTGTATTCTAAGTAATAATCGGGGGATAACTCCCTTATATTTCTATCGCAAACGTATATTTTTGATAACCGAGGGAGGTTGGACTGAGTGTTTGAATTTGAGAAACCTCGTATAGAGATTACTGAACAAAACGGTAAATATGGCTGCTTCGTAGTTGAGCCGCTTGAGAGAGGCTACGGTACTACCTTAGGTAATTCCTTAAGGAGAATACTGCTTTCAT
>CALIRN010000217.1 GCA_938042265.1 uncultured Eubacteriaceae bacterium | reverse complement strand
TCAGTAGAAGTGCAAGCTACTACTGAATGTGAATGACGAAGGCATTTGTTGGTTATGAGTATGTAAGTACAAATATCCTTATCATTTAATGTTGTACCAAAAATCAACAGACAAACCATACCTCTCTGCTCTGATTTGTTATAAGTAAGGTCTGCCGTACATCTTACACCAGCTTATATTAAAAATATATTAAATTTTAGTATTATTTAGATTATATAACAATTTTTTTCATAAGTCAATACAATTTAAAACAACGAAAACAGCGCTTCATAAAGCATTGTTATGTATTAACTTAAATAAAAACAATACAGTCCGTACAATCTGATATATAGCTTGATTGTGCATAAATTTATTATATTCAGATAAAATTTCTAAAATCAAAATCAATAATCAGTCCAGTTTTATCCACAGACTCCGCAGTAATATTAAATATTAATGTTTCATCTGTAATTTTAATAAAAAAAACTACAGCAAATGGATTTAATTTGGCACTTTTTTATTGTATTGAATTGTAGTTTTATGGTTGACTTTGCACCTTTATTGTGTTATCATATTTATGCTAAATCTTAAGAAAAATGTAATTTTTCATAATACTGTAGCAGCAAATATCAGCAGTTACAATATGTCAGCTGCTTTAAGTAATAATATCAATGCAGCTTATGTTTCAGTATGGTTTGTTGTTTTTTTGTATATGCTGCTGATAGCCTGTATTTTGAAATATATATTTTGCGGATTTATTTTGTTAAATTGGGCTTATTTTTTAAGGGGATTATTTGATATGGAAGTCAAAACTAATAATGCATATTTCAATAATAATACAAGTATTGATATTATTAGCGAAAGACCTTGTGTACAAAAAAAGAACAAAATCGGTTATTTTATAATCAAAAGAATATTTGATATTGTTTCATCTGCCTGTGCTTTAGTAGTCCTGTCTCCTGTATTTTTAATTACTGCAATAGCAATTAAGTGTGAAAATGACGGTCCGGTGGTATTTTCTCAGGAAAGAGTCGGTAAAGATGGAAAACATTTTAAAATGTATAAATTCAGAAGTATGTATACCGATGCGGAGGAAAGGCTTAAGGACTTGCAGGAGCAAAACGAGGCGGACGGTCCTGTATTTAAAATAAAAAATGACCCCCGTATTACCAAGGTTGGGCATTTTATAAGAAAATACAGTATTGACGAGCTTATGCAGCTTTTTAATGTATTTAAAGGCGATATGTCAGTTATAGGACCAAGGCCGGCGCTTCCAAAAGAGGTTGCAGAGTATGATGAATACGCCAAACAAAGGCTTTTGGTTAAGCCGGGGCTTAGCTGTTATTGGCAGATAAGCGGAAGAAGCAACATAGGCTTTGACGAATGGATGGAGCTTGACGTTAAATACATAAACGAAATGAGCTTTTTAACCGATATTAAAATAATATTGAAAACCATACCCGCTGTTTTAAAGGGTGACGGTGCTTGCTGATTATTAAGCAAAAAGGTATCTGATAAAAAATCAGATGCCTTTTTTATTATCCTTTTAAATAGTCAGTATATATCCTCCTCCAAAAAGGCTGAGAACTTACTCTGTCAGTTAAAACAAATTTATCTGCTTTCATACAGCCTTATACTTCCGTTTTCAACAACACACTCAAAGCATAGATATCCGCCGTTTTTTATTTGTCGGTCATAAAAGGAAATACCCTCATATTTTTCCAGTACAGCCATAATCGTACCTCCGTGAACAACAAAAGCAACAGTATTACTTTTGTTGCTTTTAACTATACTCTCAAAGCACTCACAGCATCTTAAGCAAAATTCCTTATGTCCCTCACCCTTTGGAAAAGGTATTTTACCGCCGCTTTCAAGCCAACGCTTATAATATGCATTGTCCCTCAGCTCCTCGTAATTTTTATTTTCAAATTCTCCGAAATCACATTCCCTTAAATCTTTAAAAACCTCTATATTATTTGTGTTATATATAAGCTGTGCGCTTTGTATACACCTCTTAAGAGGGCTTGATATAATTCTGGCGGCATAGGGATATTTTATGCTTTTAAGCTCGCTTATCCCAATTTTTGCAAGTGGTTCATCAGTAGTACCTATATATCTGCCCTCGGTATTTCCTTTGGTTTTTCCGTGTCTTATAAATATTACCTTCATTATTGCACCTACTTTAAAACTTTATAGGTTTCATTTCCGTTCCAGCTTTGAAAGGTATGTAATTTTGTATAAATGGCATGGCTCATATCAAGCAAAGGCAGCAATGCCACCGCACCTGTACCCTCACCGAGACACATATCGGCATTTATTACAGGCTCAAGCCCCAAAACTTCCGTAAGCATATGGCAGGCAGGTTCCTTTGACAAATGAGAGCCGATAATATATCCTTTTACCTCTGGACAGATTTTTACTGCGGTTAAAGCCGCCGCTTCTGAAATAAAGCCGTCCACAATAACAGGCAAACGACACAAAGCACTGCCTATAAATACTCCCGCAAGACCTGCAATATCAAGTCCGCCTACCTTATGCAGTACATCAAGTGCATCTTTTTTATCGGGCCTATTAACTTCAACAGCTTTTTTTATAGCAGCAATTTTTCTTTCCAGTCCTTCGCTTGAAAGGCCTGCACCTCTGCCTGTTACCTGTTCAACGGGAGTACCCGTAAAAACAGAGGTTACGGCACTGCTTGTTGTGGTATTGCCTATACCCATCTCGCCTGTTGCTATTATATCATACCCCTTGGCTTTAAGCTCAATAACTTTATTTATACCCACCTCTATTGCACAAATTGCCTGCTGTCTTGTCATGGCAGGTTCCTTTGTCATATTTTTTGTACCGTAGGCAATTTTTATGCTTTTGTCCGTAACACCATCCACATCAACGGCAACACCAATATCCACAGGAAAAACGTCAACCCCTGCCATTTGTGACAGTATGCAGGCACTTGCGCTATTCTCATAAAAATTACCAGTAACGGTAGCCGTAACGCTTTGGCCTGTCTGGGTTACCCCCTCTTCAACAACACCATTATCGGCACACATAATCACCAAAGCCCTTTTATCAAGGCTGAATATTTCGGTGCCCTTTATACCTGCAATACGGGTTATTATATCCTCCAGCTTACCAAGGCTGAATAAAGGCTTTGCAACAGACAGCCAATGTGCCCTTGCCTTATCCTCCGCTGCTGTATCTGGTGTGGTTATCTTATTCAACGCTTCCTCAAGCTTCATTACAATCACCTACAATTCAATATATTTTCTTGCCACAATACCCTTGTCAAAAGGGTGCTTCACTTTAACTATTTCTGACACATAATCAGAGATATCAATAAGCTTTTTATCAGGATTTCTGCCCGTCATAATCACTTCAAGCCCTTCGGGCTTATTTATGAGAAATTCAAGCACCCTTTCAAGCGAAAGATATTTTAAATTTATTCCATGCAAAATTTCATCAAGCACAAGAACATCAAAATGCTTCTTACTCACCCTGTTGGCAATATACTCAAAATCCTTTTCATAACCCTCCGCCGCAAGCCTTTTTTCCTCATCTGTCATATTAAAGCTGAACTTACTGCTGCGGTAGCCGTCAACAACCTCCACATTATCAAGGGATTTTAATACGTTTATTTCACCGCTGGTTCCATCCTTTAAAAACTGATAAAAAAGTACTTTTCCACCGCCTCCTGCACATCTTATTGCAAGCCCTGCGGCAGCCGTTGTCTTTCCCTTGCCGTCACCACAGTAAATATGAATAAGACCCCTGTTTTTCATAAATCCATCTCCTGTCAGCTTTTAAAGTATTCATTACAGTCATATACGGTTTTATCAATCTGCTCCTTGGTATGTGCTGCTGATATAAACAATGCTTCATACTGGCTGGGACCGATATAATTTCCCCTGTTAAGCATAAAGCAGAAATATCTGCCAAAGGCAGCTGTATCGGCTTTACATGCCGTATCGTAATCCATTACGGCATTTTTGCCAAAGTATAGGCAACTTAAAGAGCCCACACCGTTTATTGTACAAGCTATACCGTATTTATCTATTATTTCCTTTAAGCCGTTTCTTAATCTGCTGCCGAGAGAGTTAATTTTATCATAGATTTCAGGCTCATCACGCAGTATTGTAAGCTGGGTAATGCCTGCCCTCATAGCTATGGGATTGCCGCTTAAGGTACCTGCCTGATATACAGGGCCTGCGGGTGATATCATTTTCATTATTTCCCTTCTTCCGCCGTAGGCTCCCACAGGCATACCGCCGCCGATTATTTTACCGTAGGTAACAAGGTCAGGAGTGATACCATAATAACCGCTTGCACCGTCAAGCCTTAATCTGAAGCCTGTAATTACCTCGTCAAATATAAGCAGTGCATTGTTATCGTCACACAATTTTCTGAGCCCCTGTAAAAAGCCCTCTTGCGGTGCAATAACCCCCATATTCGCAGCAACAGGCTCTACTATTACGCAGGCAATTTCGCCCCTGTTATTTTCAAATAAATCCTCAACACTTTTTAAATCGTTATATTTTGCGGTAAGCGTGTCCTTGACACACCCCTGCGGAACACCCATACTTCCGGGCACGCCGCCTGTCATAACTCCCGACCCCGCCTTAACCAGCATTGCGTCAGCATGGCCGTGATAGCAGCCCTCAAACTTAATAATTTTATCCCTGCCTGTAAAGCCTCTTGCAGCCCTGATTGCACTCATTACCGCTTCGGTACCCGAATTTACCATTCTTATCATATCAACACAGGGTACAATGTCGGCAATAAGCTCTGCCATTTCAACCTCCAAGGCGGTTGCCGCACCGTAGCTTAAGCCGTTTTCAATCTGCTTTTTTACAGCCTCAATTACTCTCTCGTCATTATGACCTATTATCATGGGTCCTCATGACCCGATATAATCAATATATTTATTGCCGTCCTCATCATAAATATATGCACCCTTTGCCTTACATATAAAGCGCGGGGTTCCGCCAACAGCATTGAAGGCTCTTACTGGGCTGTTTACCCCACCCGGTATCACCTTTATGGCTCTTTCAAAAAGAGTTTCGCTTTCGGTTGTTTTCATCATCCTATTTTACCCTCCTTAATAAGCTTTGCAATTTCCATGGCATAGTATGTAATTAAAATATCCGCACCTGCTCTGTACATACACACGGTGCTTTCAGCCACAATTGACAGCTCATCAATATAACCGAGCTTTGCTCCCGCCTTAATCATTGCATATTCTCCGCTTACGCTGTATAATGCTACAGGCTTGTTAAAATTATCCTTGATAATTTTTAAAACATCAAGATATGCCATTCCCGGTTTAACCATAAGGATATCCGCACCCTCTTTAATATCAAGCTCTGCTTCAAGGACAGCCTCTCTGCTGTTGTGGAAATCCATCTGATAGCTTTTTCTGTCACCAAAGGCAGGCGCCGAGTCAGCCGCATCTCTGAAAGGTCCATAAAAAGCAGAGGAATATTTAACACAATAGGACATTATCGGAGTATTTACATAGCCGTTATCATCGAGAATTTCTCTTATTGCGGCTATTCTGCCGTCCATCATATCGGAGGGAGCCACCATATCCGCACCTGCCTGCACATGGGATAATGCGGTTTTTGCAAGTACCTCCAGTGTTTTGTCATTATCCACATATTCACCGCAAAGTATGCCACAGTGACCATGAGAGGTGTACTCACACATACAGACGTCTGTTATACAGTAGATACTGGGAAATTCTCTTTTTATGTATCTTAAAGTCTTTTGTACAATGCCGTTTTTATCCCATGCACTGCTGCCCGTTTCATCCTTTTTATTCGGTATACCGAATATTAGTACAGACCCTACACCACTTTGCACAAGCTGATTTAAAAGCTCATCAAGCCTGTCTATACTCCACCTGTACTGTCCCGGCATTGTGGGTATTTCCTCCCTGATATTTGTACCCTCAGTCACAAAAAAAGGATATACAAGCGCATCGGCGGAAATCCGTGTTTCCCTAACAAGGCTCCTTATGGTCTGGTTTGTTCTAAGCCTTCTTGGTCTGTCTGTAATATTATATCTCATTGTTAAATTCCTTCCTTCAAAATTTTATAAATTAAATTCATATTCACATTACTGCGTATGGTATCGGCAAGCATATTATACTGCCTTTCCTTATACTCCTTCATATTAAATGCCTTTACGGTGCTGCTGTCAATACCCTTTTCTTTCATAAGTGCGGAAATAACGGTTTTCACCACATTATTACTGTCAAATATACCGTGAACATAACTTCCGTATATGTTTTTGACATTAACACCGTCGGTTTTCTTTTCATTAGAGGAATTATTGAGTATATTCATAGCTGCACTGTTATCCGTTATAATCGAAACACCCATATGTATTTCATAGCCCTCAAAGCTCTGCCCTTCAAGCTCCTTTAAAACACCTCTTACATTTGTAAAGCTGCCTTTAACCCTTGTACGTGTTTTACCCTGTTCAAACTGAGTTTGCACCGGTAAAAGCCCCATACCCTTAAATCTACCCTTATGCTCTGCTCCAAAGCTATCGGTTATACTCTCTCCAAGCATCTGATAGCCACCACATATACCAAATATAACCTTACCTTTTGCAGCCTGCTGTTTAATTTTACTTTCAATACCGTTTTCTCTCATCCAAAGCAGATCTTCAACAGTATTTTTTGTACCCGGGATAATAATCATGTCAGGGTTGCCTAAAGCATACGCATACGCAACATATCTCAGGCTTACGCCCTCAACACGTTCCAAAGTGTTAAAATCCGTAAAGTTTGATATTCTCGGCAATCTTATAACGGCTATATCAATAAGCCCTGTATTTGTTCTTCTGTTAAATCTTTCCGTCAGGCTGTCTTCATCATCTATATCGCAATACATGTAAGGTACAACGCCGATTATGGGTTTTTCCGTCCTGTCCTCAAGCATATCAAGTCCTGGCTGTAAAATGGTTTTGTCTCCACGGAATTTATTTATTACCAGACCTTTTACATAGTCCCTTTCCTCACTGTCCAGAAGGTCAACCGTACCTGAAAGCTGAGCAAACACACCGCCTCTGTCAATATCACCAACCAATAATACAGGTGCTCCCGCAAGCCTTGCCATGCCCATATTGACTATATCATTTTCCTTTAAATTTATTTCCGCAGGACTGCCTGCACCTTCTATAACTATAATATCACTGTTTTCCGCAAGAGCGTTGTATGCCTTCATAATATCGGGTATAAATTTCAGCTTGTTTTGGTAGTATTCTCTTGCAGACATTGTTCCCACAACCTCGCCGTTTACAATAACCTGTGATCCGATATCGTTAGTAGGCTTTAAAAGAATGGGATTCATTTTTACATTCGGCTCAATACCCGCCGCCTCCGCCTGCATCACCTGTGCCCGTCCCATTTCAAGCCCATCCTCGGTAATATAGGAGTTTAAAGCCATATTCTGTGATTTAAAGGGAGCAACACGG
>CALIRN010000216.1 GCA_938042265.1 uncultured Eubacteriaceae bacterium | reverse complement strand
CCCTGCTAGAAACCCACAGGGTTAATTTTATATGGGTAAAGGGTCATGCTGACAATGTGGAAAATGAACGCTGCGACCACCTGGCCACCTCAGCTGCCGCAGGAGATGACCTGCTTGAGGATACCGGCTATGAAAGCTGATATAGGCTATCCTTACATAAAGCATACCAATTTACCGCAAAATAACGCTTTTCGGGATTTTTAAAAACGTTCGTTTCTTCGTTAATACTTCCCGAAAAGCGTTGTTTATTATTCCTCTGTTTTCAGTACGGTTTTAGGGTCAATACTGCTGTCATCTCTGCTGACAGTAAAGGTAAGATGAGTACCCAGCGCCTCACTGTAGGCTGACGGTGTACCCACACGCCCTATCACATCACCCTCACATACAACCTCACCCTCGGTGACATTTACGTCATCACGAAGCTGGCTGTATGTAGTTTTCCAGCCATTGCCATGACTAAGCACAACACTGTTTCCGTTTACCCTGTCATTTGATACCGACTCCACAATACCGTCGGCAGCCGCAGTGACCTCCGCATCGGCAGGAGCACTTATACTTATGCTGTCATTGGTACGGTCCTGGTCAAGGGTTTTGTCATAAACCGCAGTATCCACACTGTAGTCCATTACAATACGCCCCTCAACAGGCCAGCTCATTTCTTTGCTGTCATCAAATAGGGTATAGCGCGGCTCATCTGCCGCCGCAGATACCTCTACCTGCTTTTGTGTAGCCGCCTGAGTTACCTCAGCCTCTCCTACGGTAGCAGCCTCAGTAACACTTTCCGCATTGGTAGTCATTTCCTTATAGCTTTTGACATCATTTTTGGCAACCGCTGCCGCACCTGTATTATCATCAGCCTGTAACTGTTCTGTTTCCTCCCTGACTTCATCACCCGTACCCGCATTATATACGGAAATCACAAAGGCAAGCACCAAGGCAACTGCCACAGTGGAATAAATAGCGGGATAAAAACGTTTTTTGTTGTCCTTCACTTAAAACACCTCCGCTATTATTATTGGCTGAGGTATTTTTTTTATACAGTTAATTTAAAACTTATTTATAGATATTGCTCAATATTAACATTTATGGTAACCATGTATTAATTAAAATGTAAGGAATAACATTCCGTATGCCATAACTGCCAAATCCTCCGTATTCTGACTTTAACAAATATTTTTGTCTTTGTGCACCATTGTAAAACCGCATACTAAATCTAATTTATTACAGTCCAAATCTATTGTATTTCAGTATATATGCGTTATATATCTGCAAATGCATATAATATACTAACACTTGCTAAGGGTGATAAATTATTGTATACTTAAGCTATGAAATTTTTACATGGAATAAGGTGATTAATATGTCAAAATTTATTGCCTCATTGCTGGGAATGGATGAGCTTACGGGCATATTTGAGTTAATATATAAAATAGGTCTGTGCATAATAATTTTAATAATAGGTCTGTTTATAATAAGGCTTCTGCAAAAGGCAATTAAAAAAAGCTTCAGGGCAGGTGGCCGCTTAAACCCCGGCAAATCAGCCACAATGAGCACAGTATGCTGCAGCGTTACAAAGTATATTATATACTTTTTTATGCTTTGCTATATGCTGGCAATATGGGGTGTTGATCCTACCTCACTGCTGGCTATCGGCGGTGTGGCCTCCGTTGCAGTAGGCCTTGGAGCTCAATCCATAATACAGGATATACTTGCAGGAGTATTTATACTTACCGAGGATCAGTTTGGTGTAGGTGATGTGGTTAAAATTGAGGGCTGCTCAGGCACTGTTGAAAGTATCGGTATGCGTACCACCCGTCTAAGAAGTATGGACGGTGATATGTATATTATCCCCAACGGACAGATAAAAATTGTTACCAATATGAGTAAGGGCTTTAACCGTGCCATTATTGATGTAGGTATTTCCTACAATGAAAATATTGATACGGTAATTAAAATACTTACTGAGGAGCTTAATAAAATTTATAAGGAAAATACGGTTGGGGGTATGCTTGACTGTCCCATGGTATTGGGGGTTGAAAGTCTTGCCGACAGCAGCGTTATAATTCGCATAAAGGCAGACTGCTCCGTGGGAGAAAACTGGAATGTGGAGCGTCAGCTTCGCCGCCTTATAAAAAATGCCTTTGACAGAGAAGGTATTGAAATACCCTTCCCTCAGCAGGTTGTGCATATTGAAAAGGAGTAAAATACTATGGATATTCAGGTTGGAGATACATTGTTAATGAAAAAAAAGCATCCCTGCGGCTCAAACCGCTGGGAGGTGTTAAGGATAGGTGCGGATTTCCGCATACAGTGCTGCGGCTGCGGACATTTGGTTATGCTGCCGAGGGTTAAGCTTGAGAAGAATGTGAAAAGCATTGAGCGAAAAGAATAATTATAAATTTAAGCTGATATACGGTTATTTTTCTTTTGCTACATTCCTCTTTTAATCTTTCATAAAACATATCCTTCTACTTTTTGTGATAATTATATTATCTAATATTTGATATACCACAACTTTGAAACGGAGTTGCAAATTTTATAAAAAGTATATTAGCGCAATTATATGACGGAGATATATCTCCTCAAGATCATTTATTTTATGCCACAAGCTAAAAAATATATAGAATTACTCACAGTCAGACACAAAATTATGAGTCCTTTATTTCCAAACTAAACCCCGATTTAGGTAAGGAATATTTTAAGATAATGGACGAACAACTAGACCTATATCCAGTTGAAATTTCAGAAATGTTTATTGATGGTTTTTGTCTTGGTGCAAGAATGGTGATTGAAATTTATCAAAACAAATTTCCTAATATGGCTGATAAAGAATGCATTAAACAAAAAAAGCGCCGCCATACTCAACGGCGGCACCTGTTTTTATTCAAAAGATATTTCATTTAAAAATTTATACATATCATAAAGCTTTTTAAAACCGCTGAAAACAATATCCGCCAGCTCATCACCGTAAAAATCCGTATTGGAGTATTCCTCGGTGCAGATAAGGTCAAAGCCCTTATACTGATACCAGTCATTCAGCTTTGGCGGCAGGTTATTTTTAAACTGCCTTTTATAGCTGTCACCTGTTATTATAAACTGCTTATCCTTTTCAATCTTCTTTACGATACGCTCAAACCGTGCCGTTTCCGCCTCCAGCTTATTTCTGTAAAGCTGCATATCGCTTGGCTTTGGATAGAAAAACAACCCATATCTCCACCAATCGGGAGATATTTCAAAAAAATATGTAGGCTTAGGATAGGTTAAATCAGGTCTGCCGTCAGCTCTAAGAAAAAACCACTTGCATTCCTTATAAGGATTTTTGTTTTTGGAAAAACGGATATCCCTGTTGGCTCTGGAAATTTTAGGCGTCTGCACAAAGCTCTTATCCATTTTGTGCATACGCTCATAAACCTCACCGGCAAGCTCCGCCATAGGCTCATGCACATTAAGTCTGTACATATCCTTATGTGCATGAAACCATTCCTTATAATTGTTAAACCTTATGCCTATTAAATAATCGTTAGTCTGCTCGTTAAATTTATTACGCATTTTTCTTAATGGTATCCATAATGTAGTCGGCAAGCTCAGCACTTGTGGCACCGTCTGAATGGCCTGTTATAACTATCTTCTTTTCCTTCTGTGTACAGATGTCCAGTGCGTCATCAAGCTGCTTAGCCTTATCGCCGTAGCCGATATGAGCAAGGAGCATACTTGCAGCCCTTATAATTGAGCAAGGGTCAGCATACTTGTCACGTCCCTCCTCAACCATACGTGGAGCAGAGCCGTGGATAGCCTCAAACATAGCATACTTCTTACCCATATTGATAGAGCCTGCCGTACCTACGCCGCCCTGGAACTCAGCCGCCTCATCGGTAATAATATCGCCTTAAAGGTTAGGCAGTACAACCACCTTGAAGCTCTGTCTTCTCTTAGGATCAATAAGCTTTGCGGTCATAATGTCAATGTACCAGTCATCGGTTTCAATCTCAGGATATTCCTTGGCAATCTCCTTGAAGGTGTTAAGAAATTTACCGTCTGTAGTCTTGATAATGTTAGCCTTTGTTACACAGGTAACCTTGCCCTTATTGT
>CALIRN010000215.1 GCA_938042265.1 uncultured Eubacteriaceae bacterium | reverse complement strand
CCTTTCTTTTTTTCTTTTATTATAGGTGCCAGATTGGCAATTAAAAGACCTATTGTTATTACCGCAATAATTAATGTCGAAACCGCATTAATTGTCGGGTTTACTCTCTTAGCCATAGTATAAATCATAATTGAAATATTATTTACACCATTGCCCGTTACAAAGTAGGATATAACAAAATCATCAAAGCTCATTGTAAAAGCAATAAGTGCGCCTGCCATAATGCCGGAGGTTATCTGCGGTACTATAACCTTGGTAAGCGCCTGTCTTGGGGTACAGCCCAAATCCAAAGCGGCATCCAGAATATTAGGGTCCAGAGACCGCAGTTTAGGCATTACGCTTAAAATAACAAATGGTGTACAAAACATTATATGAGAAAGCAAAAGCGTAATAAAACCCTTTTTAACGGCAAGAGAGCTGAAAAACATCAAAAGTCCTATAGCCGTTACAATATCTGGATTCATAATAGGCAGGTCATTTATCTGCTCTACAATACCCCTCAAAACCCTATTGGATTTTGAAAGGCCTATCGCCGTAATTGTACCCACAATTGTGGAGATTACCGTAGCAAGCACCGCAATAACAACTGTATAAAAAATCGAATCCATCATATCGGAGTTATTAAAAAGCTTTTCATACCACTGCAGAGATAAACCTCCAAATTTGCTTAAGGATTTTGAACTGTTAAAGGAAAAAACAACAGTATAGACAATAGGCAGGTAGAAGAAAAACATTATAAGTCCGATAATTATCTTTGAAAAAATATGTCTTTCTTTTTTATTATTATTCATTATTCATTACCTCCTTTTACGGAGATACGTTTATCAATTTGCCGTGTAATGTACATGGCTATTATAATTACCACCGCCATAATAAGGGAAATGGCACTGCCAAAGCCCCACTTGCCCGTAGTAAGAAACTGGTTTTCAATAACATTACCTATAAGCATATACTGACCGCCGCCAAGCAGCTTTGGAATAAAGAAGCTTGATACCGCAGGCAGAAATACCAGCGTAATACCGCTGATTATGC
>CALIRN010000214.1 GCA_938042265.1 uncultured Eubacteriaceae bacterium | reverse complement strand
AAAGGAAAAAATTACGGGTGACGAGTTCAGAGAGATTATCAATATGCCTTCTGTTGAGGATACCTTGCCCGCCGGTGATAGTATTATTGATTGATTATAAAGTATACTTGCATAGTGAACCGATTTCAGAATGTTGGATTTTTGGGTCTGACTTTTTGAGGTCGGTTTATTTTACATCAGCTCTTTTTAAAAAATTAAAAAAATGGAAAAAATCCTATTGACAAACTGGGAAATGTGGTTTATACTAACAGCATAACCTATTAATGAGATAGGAAATGGAGGAATTTAAGTGAGCATACTATTATTTGCTTTTAAAACGGCTAAAGGACGAATGTGTATCTGTTGAAAAACCGATAAAAATTACATTAAATCAGTGCTCCATCAATTAGGCCAACGGCATAAACGATGCCTTTGACTGTGAGTACATAGTAAAACGAAGTACTAATATTATTGATATTTATTTTTTAGGAGGAAATTTATTATGAGTATTAAGGATAGAGAATTACATTTTGAAACATTACAGTTACACGTTGGACAGGAAAGCCCTGATCCTGTTACGGACGCAAGAGCAGTGCCCATTTATCAGACCACCTCATATGTATTCAGAAATTGCGAGCATGCGGCAGCGCGCTTTGGCTTAAGTGATGCAGGTAACATTTACGGCAGGCTTACAAACCCTACTCAGGATATATTTGAGCAGAGAATTGCGGCGCTTGAGGGCGGTGTGGCGGCCCTTGGTGTGGCAAGCGGTGCGGCTGCAATTACATACACAATACAAAATCTTGCAAAGGCAGGAGACCATATAGTTGCGGCGGCAACTCTTTACGGCGGTACCTATAACCTGCTTGCTCACACCCTTAAGGAGTACGGTATTGAAACTACCTTTGTTGACCCTGATGATGTGGAAAACTTTGCAAAGGCAATTAAGCCAAACACAAAGGCAGTATATATTGAGTCAATCGGTAATCCTAGTGCAAACATTATTGATATTGAGGCAGCAGCAAGGATTGCCCATGAAAATAAAATCCCGCTGGCTGTGGACAGTACCTTTGCTACACCTTATCTTTTAAGACCTATTGATTTTGGTGCGGATATTGTGGTACATTCTGCAACCAAGTTTATCGGAGGTCACGGTACTGCTATTGGCGGTGTTATTGTAGACAGCGGCAGGGTTGACTGGGAGGCATCAGGCAAGTTCCCAAGTATTACAGAGCCTGACCCAAGCTATCACGGCATCAGCTTTTCAAAGGCTGTAGGTGCTGCTGCCTTTGTTACAAGGATAAGAGCAATTCTTTTAAGAGATACGGGCGCAACAATTGCTCCTTTACACGCCTTCCTGTTTTTACAGGGGCTTGAAACCCTTTCTCTCAGGGTTGAAAGACACGTTGAAAATACCCTTAAGGTAGTTGATTACCTGAGCAGCCATCCTCTTGTTGAAAAGGTAAATCACCCTGCTTTAGAGGATAACAAATATCATGCACTGTATAAAAAGTACTTCCCTAAGGGTGGTGCGTCAATCTTTACCTTTGAGATTAAGGGCGGTGCGGAAGAAGCTAAGAGGTTTATCGACAGCCTTGAAATTTTTTCGCTGCTTGCAAATGTGGCCGATGTTAAGTCACTTGTTATACACCCTGCAACTACCACTCACTCACAGATGAATGAGCAGGAGCTTACTGAGTGCGGTATTAAGCCTAACACAATCAGGCTTTCAATAGGTACTGAGCATATTGACGATATTATTGCAGACCTTGACAATGCATTTAAGACTATTGAAAAATAATAAATCAATGGTGTGCCGCTTTTTTGACACGCCTGACGGCTGACTTATGTCAGCCGTTTTTTTGTGTATAGAAAATCACACGACAGTCTGCCACCAGCTATGTGGATGAATATTTATTTGTTGTTGAAAATGCTTTTTAAAGTTACTTTAACTTTTCAGGAGACCTGCTCTTAAAAAAATATATATAATTAAACCAATCATTAATGTTAAATTTAACCAAAGTATGTATAATTCTATATAATAAATGAAGTGAGAAATATTATGGAAAAAAATTTAGGAATCCATTTTATGCTTTTTTGACAGGAGTGCTTTTAGTTGTATTGTTCAGTATGACAGCTAATGCTCGGGAGGGTTGAAGCTATACCGAAATCCGTCTCAAAGTGGCGGATAACAAGGCTTATATTAAAGATAAAGAATGAAACATGGCTGTTGCACCGTTTAACCTTAATGGTACTGTTTATGTACCATTAAGATTTACACTTGCTGCAACAGGCTTCAAACTGTTTGACAGGATGGTTGGGGATGACAATGTTATTATTAGGGCTTAGTATAGTAAGCACCCTCCGCCCAATGAGGCGGAGACTTAATGTGTCAGTTAAATAAACTCAAATTCATCCTTATTCTTTTCCTTAAAAATTTCAAATACGGCGTTTAAAACCTCCTCGGAGTCAACGGGGAGATAAGCGTCCTCCTCCTCGTTTAAATCCTCCCCACGCAAGATTTCAACAGTGCCGTCGCTGCTCTCGTCCTCTGGGTAAAGCACAACGTATTCACAGCCTTCATATTCAATCAGGTCAAGAAAGCTGTATGCCTCCTCATTGCCGTCATCATCGGTAAGATAAATTAAATCTTCTATTTTTTCACTCATATATCCTCCAAAATAATACTTGAAATCAGTTTGCATTTGTGTTACCATATTTAAAGATAATAGCATACCTTGTGCCTTATGTCAATTTTTAAAACAAATTTTGTTAAAAGGTGTTGACACGGCAGGCTGATTATGCTATTATGATAAAGACGCATGTCGTCTTTTTTTTGTGTGCCTTAACTCACGATAAAACACACATTTAAAAGCTGTGCGGCTGTTTGTTAATGAGAGATAAAAGAGAGGTGGAAGTCTTGAGAACAAGAATTACATTGGCATGTACTGATTGTAAGCAGAGAAACTACGATACAATGAAGGACAAGAAGGTACATCCTGACAGAATGGAAACCAAAAAGTATTGCAAATTCTGCGGTAAGCACACATTACACAGAGAAACAAAGTAATTCTCAACACCTTTTGAGAAAGGGGCGTAATGAAATTGGAAGAAACCAAAACTACTAACACTGTTTCAGAGCCTGAAAAGAAAAAGGACAAAAAGGCAAAAGACAAAAAGGGTTTTTCCTTTAGCAGCTGGTTTGGTGCACATAAGGCTGAGTACAAAAAAATTGTATGGCCTACCAGACAGGAGGTTATTAAGGAAACAGTTATAGTGCTTGTATTGTGCTTTGTATTAGGTGCAATTATCTTTGGTCTTGACACAGGTCTTAACTATGGATACGATGCACTTATTAACTTGGTTACTAATGCGTAATTCTTTTTGCAAATGAGGTCGATTGTATGTCTGAACAGGAAAATCAAGTTAGATGGTATGTTGTACATACCTATTCGGGTTATGAAAACAAAGTAAAAGCCAATATTGAAAAACTGGTTGAAAACCGCGGTATGCACGACCTTATACAAGAGGTTGCAGTGCCTGTTGAAGATGAGGTTGAAATCAAAAACGGTCAGAAAAAGGTTGTACAGAGAAAGACCTTCCCGGGTTATGTACTGCTTAAAATGATTATGAATGATGATACCTGGTATGTTGTGCGCAATACCAGAGGTGTTACAAGCTTTGTGGGTCCGGGCTCAAAGCCGGTTGCACTTACCGATGAGGAAGTTATGGCTATGGGTATTGAGAGCTTTTCCGTTGTCGACCTTGATATTGCGGAGGGTGACAGCGTGCTTGTAACAAGCGGTCCGTTTGCTGATTCTGTTGGCGTTGTTAAGGAGATTAACCTCGGCAAGAAAACTGTCGTTGTTAAATTGTCCATGTTTGGGCGTGAAACCCCAATGGAGCTGAGCTTTAATCAGGTCCAAGCTATGAACTGATAAGAGGAGAGTTAAGGTAAGCTCTCCGTGGGAGGGAAAATCCCGCTAATTACCACATTATAGGAGGTGCCTTTAAAAATGGCAAAGAAAGTACAAGGTTATATTAAGTTACAGATTGCTGCAGGTAAGGCTACACCTGCACCACCTGTTGGTCCTGCTTTAGGTCAGCACGGTGTAAATATTATGGGCTTCTGTAAGGAGTTCAACGAGAGAACTGCTAAGGATGCAGGTCTTATTATCCCTGTTGTTATCACTGTTTATCAGGATAAGAGCTTCACATTCGTGACTAAGACTCCTCCTGCTGCCGTTCTTCTTAAGAAGGCCTGCAAGATTGAGTCAGGTTCAGGTACACCTAACAAGACTAAGGTTGCTAAGATTTCAAAGGCTGATGTTGCAAAGATTGCTGAGCAGAAGATGCCTGATCTTAACGCTGCTTCACTTGACGCTGCCATCAGTATGATCAGCGGTACTGCAAGAAGCATGGGTATTGTTGTTGAGGACTAAAATACTGTACCTTGGCAATATTTCATAACTATCATTGTCTGACAAATCGGTCAGGCTGTTAAGTGGGAGGGACAAATCTCCCGATATTACCACATAAGGAGGAACTATTTTGAAAAGAGGAAAGAAATATCTCGAAAAGGCTAAGCTCGTTGACAGAGCTGCATTATATGATATGGATGCTGCTTGTGCATTAATCCCACAGGTTGCTTCCGCTAAGTTTGATGAAACAGTTGAGGCTCATATCCGTCTCGGTGTTGACAGCCGCCATGCTGACCAGCAGGTTAGAGGCGCTGTTGTACTGCCTCACGGTACAGGCAAGACTGTACGTGTGCTTGTTTTCGCTAAGGGTGACAAGGCTGATGAGGCTGTTAAGGCAGGTGCTGATTTTGTCGGTGCAGAGGATATGATTGCTAAAATTCAGGGTGAAAACTGGTTTGACTTTGACGTTGTAGTTGCTACGCCGGACATGATGGGTCTTGTAGGCCGTATCGGTCGTGTACTTGGTCCTAAGGGTCTTATGCCAAACCCTAAGGCAGGTACTGTTACTATGAACGTTACTCAGGCTATTGAGGAAATCAAGGCAGGTAAGATTGAGTACCGTCTTGACAAAACTAACATTATCCACGTTCCGGTGGGTAAGGTTTCTTTCGGTGCTGAAAAGCTCCAGGAAAACTTCCAGACTCTTATGAGCGCTATCGTAAAGGCTAAGCCTGCTGCTGCTAAGGGTACTTACCTTAAGAGTGTTGTGCTTACAACTACTATGGGTCCTAGCGTAAAGGTTAATGCTGCTAAGATCAGCGAATAATAAATTAACGTTAAAAAGCATCGGTTTTGCCGATGCTTTTTAAGTTTGTAACGGTTGACAGTTTTTTTCGCAGTGAGCAACAGCATAGCAGTTACACCTGATTCAAGGGCTTACAATATCACATTAAAAATTAAAAGTATATTATATCATCTTTAGAAAATTGTAAAATATCAATATTTGCAGCAAAGCTCTTTTAGCTCTTCAATTGCGGAAACATATACGGAATTTGTATCACCACTTTGATTTAAAACATATTCGGAAATTAATTTGTTGAGTATAATAGCAATATTATGATGCTTAAGCTCTCGTTTAGTAGAAATTGATTTCTCTAAAGCATCCAGAAGCATATCTTCTTCCTTAAGCATTTGTTCAACTGCACAGATTTTTGTTTCAATGCGGTTAATGTCAGCTATTAAGCCTGAAATATAAGCCTCAAAGTCCAAGGCATTTTCTAAATATTCATTAGCGTAAGATTTTTTTGCTAAAATACCGATATACTTATCTAACCCCAGTATTTTTTCTAAGAGCATATATGTTTTGTCTTTATTGTACACAGGAGCAGAAAAAGGCTTTGTATCGTTTAATTTAAGCATTGTTGGACTATTCAGTTTATAAAGTTCCCCCAGAATTTTGATTTTTTTCTGATGCAATAATTCAATATGCTCATTTAGATTATTAGTAACTTCTTTTAATTCATTATACTTATCATTATACTTATCGCTTTGTTCGGCAATAATTAAATTAGCTTCTGATTTTTTTTCATAAGAGGTTTTGTAATTATCATTGTTTTTTACAAATACTTCATATACTCCGTCTGTAAGTATTTCATTAATTTCATCTTTAGTATCTTCTATATCATTTGCTAATTCTCCGATACCGTCAATAAAATCATCAACACCGTCAACTATGTCTTCAAGAAAATCCCAAAATCCCATGTATATCCTCTTTCTATAGCTTGTTTATTTTAATAAAGGCATCTCAACTATAGGTATATCCAAATACCTGTCATTTTGTAAATACGATAAAAGGTATGTACATATTTTTAGCGAATTTTCATCCAAATCGGGACTTGTTGCTATTGAACATATTGTTTCAACAAAACAAGTTCTTTCTTTTGATATTTGATTTATTACAAGTTCATATTTTTTTGTGTTGGACTCAATATTTTTTGAAAGAAGCTTTGCATATTCTCTAATTCTTGTTTTTTCGGTATCTTGAATATCCCGATTTATGGTTATATCTTTGTAACAATCTAAAAATCCGTTAATTAATTCAACAGGATCAACTTCAATATTAATTGGTAAATTATCAGACAAGATTATACCTCCTTGTTATGTATTATTTTTACATTGCAGGACGCATAAAGTCCTGTACAAACCTTGTACCGTAGCCCATTTCGTCGCCTGGATTATATGCGGTGCCCACACCTATGTGTGTAAACTTAGTTGCAAGTAAATTTGCCCTGTGTCCTGAGGAATTTATCCAGCCGTTAAGAGCACCCTCTGCGGTATAGTAGCCGCAGTCAATATTTTCGCCGCAGGAGGCATAGTTAAGACCGCTGTTTTCTATACGTGTGCCTAAAGTATCTCCGTTAAGGCTTTTGTGTGAAAAATAGCTGTTTTCTGCCATATCCTCCGCATGAGCCTGTGAAACTTTTGCAAGAGTGGAGTTCCATGCGTAGGGAGATAAGCCGTACTGGGCGCGGTAAGCGTTTGTCATATCCGTTATCTGCTTTTGCAGTTCTGAAACAGTGTCGGCTGTATAATTGTTTTGTGTGGACAGATAAGAGGGCGAGGTCAGCACTATGCTGTAAAGCCTGTTGCTGTCGTTGGAGTCATAGTAGAACTCAATAATTGCATCTCTTGTGGTTTTGTGGGTTATTATATTCATATAAGGGTCATTATTGCCCGAGCTTGTGTCTATGCTGCTGCCTATTGATACGGAGTCGTATGCCGCGTCGGTATCGTATGTAACAATGCTGACAACACTGCCGTTTTCAACACCTACTTTAGTGTAGTGGGCATAATCATCACTGTAGCTGTACCAGGTAAGTCCATCGGGAGCAATACCTGTGGAATAGGCCTTTGGTAAAGTACTTTCAGCCTGACCTAAAACAAAAATACCACTGTCTGTTTTTATGCCTGAGTCGGGAATCTCGTCTCCCGTGGTTACTTCGGTGGAAGTTTCTGTTTTATGGGTAGTTGTTTCGGTGGAAGCTTCTGTTGTCTGAGTGGAAGCTTCAGTTGTATGTACGGTACTTTCCACAGTTGTTTGGACCGTAGTATCCATACCTGAGCCGGAGGTGTTTACATCACCGCCTGAGCCAGAGGTAATATCGTCATCAATTGCCGGAAATTTATATGAGTAATCCAATACCTTTGTCAGTATTGTAGCCGCATCCTGTGCGGTAATCATTCCGTCACCCGTTACGTCAAGGTAATCAACAGCCTGAGGAGATATGTCAGTATTGGCGGGGTCAAGCACATAGGACAGCACATACGCAGAGTCCGTTGCAGTAAGAGTTCCGTCGCTGTTTGCATCACCGTATATGGCAGCGTTTGCCGTAATGGGGGCTGCTGCAATGCCGACACATAAAATTATCGGTAAAATTGATTTTTTGAATTTATTAAACATATGTTCCCTCCTTTTGTTTTTATTATACACATTATACGATATTCCATATGATTTTTCAATAACGTTATTGTATGAATTATTTATATATTTTTGGTAATAATAGTTAAGGAAAACACCGATTTTTTATGTTTCCGGAGGTGACTGTATGCTGAGTAAAAACATAAATGACAATATTAGTATTGTGGACAGCAGCTTCAGTGATTGGGGCGACCTCGTAAAGCGCAAGCTGTATATAGGTGAAAACAGGGACAAAGCAATTTTTGTGTGCTATATTGATGATTTGGCGTCAAGAGAACTGATAGAGGAAACCGTTCTCCACGGTCTGATTGTAGATATAAGGCTGACACGTCCCGATGAATGGAACGGCAGCATAAATGAACTCCTTGACGGAGGCATAACAACTGCGGATATAAAGTATTCGGATAATATTTATTCCGCTATGGATGAGGTTATGGCAGGCAATGGAATGCTGCTTATTGACGGCTTTGACAGGGCGGTAATAATTTCTGCAAAGGGCTTTCCCAAAAGAGGGGTTGAAAAGCCTGAAAACGAAATTGCGGTACAGGGACCAAAGGAGGCTTTTGCCGAGTCCATAAGAATTAATACCGTACTTATCCGCAGACGTATAAGAGATGCCAACTTAAAGTGCAGGCAGCTAACCATAGGCAAAAAAAGCAAAACCGATGTGGCGGTAATGTATATGAAGGACAGTGTTCGCAGTGATATACTTGACAGTGTATTGGAACGCCTTGAAAAAATAGATATTGATGCAGTGCTGGACAGCGGATATATTGAGCAGTATATAGAGGATAACAGGCTGTCGCCCTTTCCGCAGGTACAGCTTACGGAACGCCCCGATAAGGCGGCGGCGGAACTGCTGGAGGGTAGAGTGGCAATAGTGGCGGACAACTCTCCCTTTGTGCTGCTTGTGCCTACGGTACTGGCAAGCCTTTATCAGGCATCGGAGGATTATTATCAGCGTTGGGAAATAATGAGTTTTGTACGTATTATACGTTATATAGCAGGCTTTTTTGCCTTTGCTTTGCCGGGGCTGTATATTGCGCTTACACTGTACCAGCCCTCAATGATAGCGGGAGAGCTTGCCTTTAAGCTGGCCGGGGCAAGAGCATCCGTGCCTGTTCCCACCGTTGCGGAGGTTATTTTTATGGAGCTTGCTTTTGAGGCATTAAGGGAGGCGGGAATAAGGCTGCCTTCGGCAATAGGCAGTACCCTTGGTATAGTAGGTGGCATTATTATAGGTCAGGCTGCCGTTGATGCAGGTCTTGTAAGCCCCATGGTGGTTATAGTGGTGGCACTTACCGGCATTTGCAGCTTTGCGGTGCCTAATATTTCCCTGACCTCTGCCTACCGTCTTGTAAAGTATATAATTATTTTGCTCAGCTCTCTGCTTGGAATGTATGGCTGGTTTTTGGGCATAATTCTGCTGTTTGCGCATCTCTGTTCACTGGATAGCTTTGGGATACCTTATCTGTACCCCTTTACCTCGGCATACAGTGTTAAGGAGCTTAAGGACAGCTTTATCAGGGCACCCTTAAGAAAAATGAAGGGCAGTATATTTAAAAGAAGGCAGGATTGATGTATGAATAATAATTGTAATAAAATCAGCGTCAGACAGACCTGTGCCCTTATTATACTGGAAGTTTTGGGCGTGGGCTTTGTGGTTATCCCCCGTTTTGCTCTGGTGCTTGCATGGCGTGACGGCTTTGCCGCCATAATTTTGGCATCAGTTATAATCGGTTGTTATACGGCTTTTATTTTGAAAATCATAAATAAATACGGTGGTCTTGATTTATTCCGTATATGCGAAAGCTCCCTTGGCAGTGTCCCGGCAAAGCTGCTGCGCTGGGGTTTTGTGGTGAAAACTGTGCTTTTTACGGGCTTTTGCCTGCGTATGTTTGCGGAAACGGTGACGCAGGTTGTGGAGGGTGATATACCTGTTGTAATAATTATGCTTACAATGGGGCTTTGCACTCTTTACCCTGCCGTTATGGGCAGGCAGGTACGGGGTCGACTTGCAGAGCTTTTGCTTGTACCTGTACTGGCGGTGCTTGTATTTGTTTTTGCCTGCGGCATTACAAGAGGCGGCAATGATGAGCTGCTGCCTGTGCTGTCCGAGGGGGGCAGGGATATTGCGGCTGCAGCCTTCAGCATTATACTGTGGTTTTATCCCATTGAATATGTACTGATGTCGCTGCCATATATAAAAAACAGAGATAAGCTAAAAAAGAGCTGCGCATGGACGACTTTTGGAGTGGGTATGCTTATTGCCGCAATATTTGCCCTTACTCTTGTAAGGTTTGGCGGTGCTCAGATGCGTAGTATGGATTATCCCGTACTTGAAATGATGTACAGCGTTAATCTGCCAGGCTCCTTTATTGAGCGTCAGGAGGGGCTTATGATGGGTATATGGGTCACAGGCGTGTTTTTTACCGTTGGCGGAGGGATTTACCACAGCGGGCTTTGTGCGGCGGAAATGCTTAAGGGCATTTCCTCAAATATTGCCTCCTCTTTATGTGTTTTGGGAGCGTTTGCCATAGGGCTGCTGCCCGATAGCGGAGGAAAGGCAGGCTATTATATGATAAATGTAGTGCTTTTTACGGAGTGTGCATATCTTATAGTGCTGCCGTTGGTACTGTGTCTGGCACTTTTTTGGGAGGGCAGAAAAAATGAAGCGGGTGATTAGTCTTATAATATGTCTTATGCTTTGTGGCTGCGGTGTAGAGCCCGAGGACAGGAGCTTTGTTACGGCAGTTAGCATTGAGGAGGGCTATAAGTTGTCTGTGCTGACGGCCGAGGGCAGTGTGGAAAGCGATACCAATGAAAAGAACGAATCGGTTATAGCAGGAGAGGGAAAGAGCATATCGGAGGCGGTGGAAAGCTGTGATATTAAAAGCAGCGGTCAGTTGTTTTTCGGACATACGGTACTTTGCGTGGCAGATATTGCTCTCCTTGAGGACAGATCTGCCGTGGAGGATATGACGGCATTTATGGAGGAAAATACTCAGATAAGCCGCAGGGTTATTATCCTTGCTGCCGATAATCCGGTAAATATTCTTTCGGGAACAGGGGATGGCAAGGATGTGGCTGACTTTGTCAGTGAGCATTATAAGTCCCATAAAAACAGCAGCGCCGTTGAGTTGGATAAGCTGTGCCGTGCCCTGGCTGAGGGGGGAGATATCGTATTTCCGATTATAAAGGGAGATGGCAGCAGCTTTGAAATATCCGGTGGTGTACTGCTGGCAGACGGTGTATTTAAGCAGCGGCTTTCACAGGAGGATATGGAGTGTATTTCATGGCTTGTCAATGACGGAACAAAAACCAGGATTACCCTCAATCTTGACGGTAAGGGAATAAATGCGGATATTTCGGATAAATACGTCAGGGTTACTCCTGAAATGATAAAAATTTGGGTAAGGATTAATACCGACAATGATGATAACCGTCAGAGAGTTAAGGCTCTTTGCCTTAATCATATACAAAAACAGGCGGAAAAGGGGCTTGAAATTTTGCAGTCCAACGGCTGTGATATTATAGGTATGCGCCATGCCTTTGAAAAAAGGGGGCGTGAGGCTGAGTTTGACAGAACGGTATTTAGAGATATGGATATAGGGCTTGCTGTGGAATAAATGAGGTGCAAGCAACTCAATACAGATTTAAAGGCTGAAGCGGAAGTTCAGTGTGAAAATATCAATGACTTTTCTTCCTTTCAGCCTATTCCGCTTTAATTTATCCTCTTATCTGACCGTTGCCGTAAATAATATACTTGGTTGTTGTCAGCTCCTTTAATCCCATAGGGCCTCTTGCGTGGAGCTTTTGGGTGCTTATGCCTATTTCAGCACCAAAGCCAAACTCATTGCCGTCGGTAAAGCGTGTTGATGCATTTACATAAACAGCGGCTGAGTCAACCTCGTTTAAAAAACGCTGGCAGTTGGTATAATCCTCACTGACTATTGCCTCGGAGTGACCTGTAGAGTAGCGTGCAATATGGTCTATTGCCTCATCTATATTTTCCACAACCTTAACTGCAAGTATATAGTCAAGAAATTCCGTTGACCAGTCCTCCTCCGATGCAGGTACACATTCCTCTGCATATTCTGCGGAAAGCCTATCGCATCTCAGCTCTACGTTTTTCTCCTTTAATGCCCGTGCCGCCTTTGGTAAAAATTCTGCGGCTATGTCCTTATGGACAAGTAGGGTTTCAGCAGCGTTGCATACGCTTGGACGCTGTGCCTTTGCATTTACAATAATATTAACCGCATCCTCAACCCTTGCGTTATAGTCTACATATACGTGGCAGTTGCCTACGCCTGTTTCAATAACAGGTACGGTGGAATTTTTTACAACGGATTGAATAAGACCTGCGCCGCCTCGTGGAATAAGTACGTCAATACAGCCGTTCATTTTCATCATGGCGGTAGCGCTTTCTCTGGAGGTATCCTCAATCAGCTGCACGATATTCGGGTCAATACCCATATTCTCAATTACCTGACGGAAAATTGATATGGTTTTCATATTGGAGCAGATTGCCTCTTTGCCTCCTCTTAAAATACAGGCGCTGCCTGCTTTTAAGCAAAGCCCGAAGGCATCAGAGGTTACGTTTGGTCTTGCCTCGTAAATAATACCTATTACGCCCATGGGTACACGCTTTTTGCCCACAGTAAGACCGTTGGGCAGCGTTTTCATATCAACTGTTTCGCCTATAGGGTCGGGCAGCTTTGCCACCTGCTCAAGACCGTCAGCCATACCGTCTATGCGGCTTATGTCAAGGCGGAGTCTGTCAATAAGCGCAGGCTTTATTCCGTTATTCTGTGCATTTTCGATATCCATTTTGTTTGCTGCCGTTATTGCGTCTGCATTATCTCTTAATGCCTGGGACGCCCTGATTAAAATACGGTTTTTTTCCGCAGTTGTTAATTTTGCTAGGCTGCGCTTTGCAATAAGTGCAGCTTCGCCGATTTGCTGTATTGTTTTCATTTTCTGACTCCTTTTTTAATCATTTTTTCGGTTATAAGTATGTCCAGAGGTACATCGTAATCATCGTGAGGCAAAAGGCTTTGTGTGTATTGGGAGTAAAAGCCAATGCCTGCCTTGTAGACTATGGGGTTTTCCGCCATATATTTGTCATAGTAGCCGCCGCCGTAGCCCAGCCTGTTAAGGGAAGCATCAAAGGCAAAGCCCGGCACCAGCATAAAGCTTTTTGCAGTGGGCAGTGCAATTTTGTTTTTGTCAAATTCAGGCTCTAAAATGCCGTAGGCACCGGGCTTAAGCCCGTCAACGGAGCTTATGTAAATAAAGCACATATCATGCTTGCCCGTTACAACAGGTGCGGCAAGCTTTTTATCAAGCTGCCGGGCTTTATCCATAATTGCGGCAGTGGATATTTCGCTGCCGCTTGAAATAAAAGTAAAAAGTATATCGCAAGCCGTAAATTCCGACATAGAGGTAACTTTATCCGTTATAACGGCCTCTGCGTTCTGCCTTTGTACAGGGTCAATATTATCACGCAGGTGTTTGTATTTTCGCCTTAAGGTGGATTTATACATTAAGAACACCTCCGTCTGAGAACAGTGAAGCACTGCCAAAAACGATAAAATAGCCTATCAGCATTAATATAAATATAACCGTAAATGTGTTGATGAGCTTTACGGCAGTTTTTCTTGTTTTTTCATTGGCTGTTTTGAGCTTTCCCCTGACAATATTGAGTATAATAATACCTAAAAACGGATTAAAGAAGCCGAATATTATGCCTATAACGGTAGCAATATATGCGCCCGTATCTTCAAATTGACCTGTAGCTGTGTTTTTTGACGTATAGGTATGTGTATAGTTTTTTACTGCAGCATTACCGTGGGTTTCATCATATCGCCTCATAAGCTCGTCAATGCGCTCCTTAGAGATACCGTTGATTTTTTTCAGCATATTAAGGTATTCTATACGCATTTTATAGTTCTGACTGCCGGGGTCAGGGACGGTGCCTGACGCATTATTGGTGCCGTATGTCTTCTGCCTGTCGTTGTCAGGGATATCGGGCGCATTTTTGCACTCTGCGGTGCTGTGCGTTTTGCTGCCATAGGCATCATATTCCGTATCATTGCAGTCCTTATTTCTTTTTTTTGTATTGCCGTAGGCATCTGTTGTGCTCTCATCGTCAAACATACTGAAGGGGCTGTAGGCCTCTCTGCTGTAGGCATCATCTTCTTTATGTGGGGAGAGGGAGTCAATCTCCGCTTTGATTTCACGCTCCGCTTTTTTGGGCTGAGAGCAGGTAAAATCCTCGCCGCTTGTGTGGCTGCCGTATTCTTCAAGCCCGGGTGCACCGCAGTATGGGCATACGTTAACGTCCTCACGTACATTGCGGAAACATTTTTTGCAGTATTTCATATATTACCTCCCTGTTGTTTTGCAAATAATATTCTTTTTTATAACATATCCGTAAGGAAACAAAGCTTTTGCGGAGAATTAACCGTAAGGCTAAGGCTCCTGAACACGTATGTGTTTACTTATATAATAAAGCAAAATGGCAAATTAAACAATAGTAATTTTTAGAAGCAAGGGGTAATTTTATAAGTTTTGCTTCAATTACTTATTCCATAATTTTATCCGACCGTATTTTTTGGATAAGTTCTTGGAAATTCTATTTCCATACAAAAAGGTGCCGCCTAAACGATATTAAACCGTTAAGGTGACACCCTAGTTACATTATAATCGGTAAATCAATATGCCTTGCCCCAGTAAACCATCGTCTTTGCCGGCTTACCGCAGCAAACGCACTTATCGTCCACCTGTTCCTGATCAAAAGGCATACATCTGGAGGTAACGGAGTATTCCTCCTTAATTTTGTTTTCACAGGCTTCATCGCCACACCACATAGCCTTAACAAAGCCCGGAGTTTCATTGACAATTTTACCAAGCTCTTCCATTGATTTTGCGGTATAGGTATGGCTGTCACGGTGAGCAACCGCCTTTGCAAGCATATCCTTTTGTATGGTGTCAAGCAGTGCGGTAACCTCTGCTTCAATATTGTCAAGGGCAACGGTTGTCTTTTCGCCAGTATCACGTCTTGCTAGTATACACTGGCCTGCCTCAATATCCTTGGGACCTATCTCAACTCTTACGGGGATACCTCTCATTTCATACTCGCTGAACTTCCAGCCCGGAGTTTTATCGGTATCGTCAAGCCCTACTCGGCAAATCTTTGAAAGTCTCTCTTTAAGCCTGTTGGCGTTTTCAAGTACGCCCTCTTTTTTCTGTGCGATAGGGATAATCATAACCTGTGTAGGTGCAATACGTGGAGGCAGTACAAGACCACTGTCGTCACCGTGTACCATAATTATGGCGCCGATAATACGTGTGGACATACCCCAGCTGGTCTGATGAACATACTGAAGCTTGTTTTCCTTATCCGTATACTGAATACCGAAAGCGTGAGCAAAGCCGTCGCCAAAGTTGTGGCTTGTACCTGACTGAAGAGCCTTGCCGTCATGCATAAGCGCTTCAATGGTGTAGGTGGAGTGGGCACCCGCAAACTTTTCCTTATCTGTCTTTTTGCCCTTAATCATAGGGATTGCAAGTACTTGTTCACAGAAGTCTGCATAGACGTTAAGCATCTGTATTGTTCTTTCTTCTGCTTCGTCTGCGGTTGCGTGAGCCGTATGTCCCTCCTGCCACAAAAATTCCATTGAGCGCAGGAAGGGTCTTGTGGTCTTTTCCCACCTTACAACGGAGCACCACTGGTTGTAAAGCTTTGGCAAATCCCTGTAGGACTGTACAATGTTGGAGTATAAATCACAGAAAAGGGTTTCGGAGGTAGGTCTGACGCAGAGTCTTTCCTGAAGTCTTTCACCGCCGCCGTGAGTTACCCACGCAACCTCGGGAGCAAAGCCCTCAACGTGGTCCTTTTCCTTCTGTAACAGGCTTTCGGGGATAAACATGGGCATATAAACGTTTTCCACGCCTGTTTCCTTAAAGCGCCTGTCGAGCTCCTTTTGGATATTCTCCCAAATAGCGTAGCCGTTGGGACGTAAAATCATACAACCCCTTATGCTTGAATAATCAATAAGCTCAGCCTTTTTAACAACATCTGTATACCACTGCGCAAAGTCCTCCTTCATGGAGGTAATGGCAGTAACCATTTTTTCTTTAGCCATTGTAAATTCTCCTTTATATCCGTTAATTGCATTAATTGAATTATATAACTTTATGGGTGGTTTGTCAATTATGACATAATGCAGGGCCGTTAAAGCAATGGTCGGCCGCACTTTAACTAACAGAGTAAGTTCCCCGCTTCTAAAGCGGAGGGTAATTACTCACATATTCAGTAGGAGTGCAGGCTCCAACTTAATGTGTATGCCAACGGCATTTGTTGGTTATGAGAGAGCCGAAAAGAAATCCGGCAGGCGTGGTCTGTTTTTGCCGCAGGCAAAAATTATGAAGTGCGCAGCTTAAGCGGAGTACGAATATCCCTGCTCCAACCTCCTGCTGTCCCTTTTATTTTACTTATTGAATAAAATAAGCAATAGTGGTAAAATGTACTTATTGAATTTTTTTGTTTGTGAGGTTGACTATGGTTTTCAGCAGTATGTTGTTTTTGTTTGTGTTTCTGCCGGCACTTATGGTGCTGTATTTTGCGGTGCCCAAAAAATTCAGGTGGCTGAGGAATTTTGTGCTTTTAATTTTCAGCCTTATTTTTTATGCCTCCAACGAGCCTGAAAATATACTTGTAATGCTTGCCTCAATTATGGCTAATTACGTGCTGGGACTGCTTGTGGAAATGGTAAGGGCAAAAAAGACGGTAGTTTTTCTGTCGGTAGCACTTAACCTTGGAGTGCTGATTTATTTTAAATATACCAATTTTCTGTATGATAATATCTCGCAGCTTTTGGGGCTTAAGGGTGAAATTGAAAAAATTGTTATGCCTGTTGGCATATCCTTTTTTACATTTCAGGCAATGAGCTATGTGTTTGATATTTACTACGGCAATACAAGGGCACAGAAAAATCCACTTAATGTAATACTTTATATAGCTCTTTTTCCTCAACTTGTGGCAGGCCCTATCGTAAGGTATGAAACCGTAGCGGAGGAAATTTTAAACCGCAGTGAAAATGAAAGGGAGATTGCCGAGGGTATATCTGAGTTTATTATAGGACTTGCCAAAAAGATAGTCATAGCAAATCAGATGGGTGTTATTGCCGACGCTGCTTTTGCCGAGCATAACATTAATTTTTTGTTTGCGTGGTTGGGTATAATAGGCTATACAATGCAGATTTATTTTGATTTTTCAGCCTATTCCGATATGGCAATCGGTTTGGGAAAGGTGTTAGGCTTTCATTTTCCGCAAAACTTTAATTATCCCTATATATCTCAAAGCGTGACCGAGTTTTGGAGAAGATGGCATATCTCCCTAAGTGTATGGTTCAGAGATTATTTATATATCCCCTTAGGCGGCAACCGCTGTTCAAAGGCAAAGCATTTAAGAAATATTATGATAGTGTGGCTTGCCACAGGTATATGGCACGGTGCAAGCTGGAATTTTGTTGTGTGGGGACTTTATTACGGCATAATTCTTATAATTGAAAAGGAGCTTATTTCGGGGGTGCTTAAAAAGCTGCCAGGGATATTACGGCATATTTACACAATGCTTATTGTACTTATAGGCTTTGTGTTTTTCAGGGCTGATAATCTTACGGCGGCAGTTGAATACCTGAGGGCAATGTTTACCTTTGAGCCGATAGAAATCGGCGCCTCCAATGAAATTCAGCTTTTGCTTAACAACGGCGCGGTGCTTGCGGTTGCAATTATAGGCTCAACCCCTATAATAAGACTGTTTGGCAGGCTTAAGTTCAAGCCTCCGTTTAAATTTGCCTATTGTATGGCTATATTTTTAATGTCGGTTGTGTATCTTACAAGCTCCACCTTTAATCCCTTTATTTATTTTAGATTTTGAGGTAGTATTATGGAAAAATTATTTAACAGACTTACAATAGCAGGATTTTTACTGATAATATTTACCTTTTGCCTTGGTACCTTTTTATCGGAGCATAAGGAAAAGCTGTTTTATGAAAACAGGTATACCGAAAAGGCTGTGCCTCTGACAATGGAGAGCTATACCTCGGGCGAGTTTGTTCAAAAGGCGGAAAAGTCCTTTTCAGACAATATTTACAGACGTGATGAAATGCTTAAGCTGTATACACTGACAAACCGTTATATCCTTGGCAAAAATGAGGTTAATAAGGTGGTTTTCGGTGACGGTGTGCTTCTGCCCTACTATTCAACCAATTATTTTGACGCTGACAAGACGGACAGGGATATTAATTTTATGACTAACTCTATGGGAAAACTTAATCAGGTGGTGGAGAAAAACGGGGGCAAGCTGATTTTCACTGCATGAGGACAAATTTCCGGGGTATATATGCACCTATTCGCCAAAGCTTGAGTATGTAAGGCAGAGGTTTTTGCCCGCACTTACCGAAAAGGGAGTAAGCTGTATTGATATGAAAACGGTTTTCTCCCAAAGAGAGGATAGGGATGAGCTGTACTTTAAAACAGACCATCATTATAACTGCAGTGGTGCTCTTGTGGTCTATCAGGCGATAATGGAGCAGATTAACAAAAATTCGGGGCTTGATTTAAAGGTGCTTACAGAGGAGGACTTGGAGTATAAAACTCTGCCTAACAGATTTTTGGGCTCCATGGCAAGAAAGATTTATGACGTTTATCCCAATGAGGATAAGATGACCATATGCTATCCTAAGGAGCCTGTAGCCTTTGAACGGTATGACGGGGGCGTAAAGGTGGCTGCGGAGCTGTTTAAACCGCCTTTACCCGATAAATATGCCGATTATGAAACCTTTATGGGCGGAGATTTTCCTGAAACGCTTATAGATACTCATCGATCGGAGCTGCCATCGGTGCTTGTTTTTGGTGATTCCTATACAAATGCGCTGGAAACTTTGATTTATTACAGCTTTGATAAAACCTACTCATTGGACTTCAGATACTATGACAAAATGAGCGTTGCCGATTATATTAATAAGGTAAAGCCCGATTTTGTTGTGTATGTGAGAGATGATACCATATATCTCAGCAATGAAAATAACGGTGATTTTTTTGGAGATAATTGATTAGGAAGTCCGTGTTTTCATGGACTTCTTTTTAATTGATTTATCGACATTATCCCTGAAATTGTGCTGTAACATAATGCTAATATAAAGCGGAGCAAGATTATATCACAATATGAAAAAAAGGGCAAAAACCATCATATGACAAAATATTATTAATTACAGAATACTTTAATATTTCAATAGATTACTTAGTAGGCAGAACAGACAATCCGTAAATTAATAAATAAATTATATTATTGGAGAGTTTAATTATTTCTGTCATATTTATATTCAGTAAGCCCATTTAGGAGCTGTTTACTTTTATGAGAGAAAAGTAACGGTCCAGATGCAAATTCATAGTCTGCATACAAAATTAAAGGACACATTTTTTCATGTATCCTTTAAGAATTTGTCAACTTTTTCATTAATAACCTGTGGTGTACGGTATATAATAAAGTGGTCGCCCTCCAGTATAAGCAGCCCTGCATTTGGTATACAATCTGCAATAAGCTTTGTATGGCTTGGTTTTATCATATCCCTGTCACCGGCAATTACAAGGGTTTCTGAGGTAATTCTTTTTAGCATATCTGCTGTTATGGCAGGCTCTTTTGCCATAAGAAAATAATATTCATGTTCAAGTTGCAGTCTGCTGTCAAAATATCCTGCGACCTTTGTGAGATAATATGCTGCTTTTACTGCAAGGAAGGTGCCAAGCTGCATACCGCTTGGACTAAGATTGCCGCCTATAAGTATCAGCTTTGAAATTAACTCAGGGCGCTTTACTGCAAGCAGCATTGCTATATTTGCGCCGTCGGAAAAACCAAGTACATTAGTCTTTTCAATTTTAAGGGCGGCAAGCACGTTCTCCACATCAAGAGCCATAGTGGATAAATTAAGGGTACCCTGTCCAAAGCCCGATTCGCCGTGTCCTCGGCTGTCTATGGCAAGCACTCTAAAGCTTTTGGAAAAATCCTCAATTTGATTATGCATACGCTTCATACTTTCTCCATTACCGTGCAAAAGCACCAGGTAATCACCCTTATCGCCATGCAGCTCATAATAAATATCGGCACTGCCTGATTTTATAAGTCCATGTTTCATTTTAATCCTCCGCAAATACATCAAGCATACACTTGCATACAGATCTGTTTAAAATATCCTGAAATAATGACATAAGCTCCAAGCCGTTTTCAAAATATATTTTGGCATCCTCATGAAGAATGATTTTATAATACTCCTGTGAAAGGTATTTTTCCTCATCAAAATTATGGTTGTTGTCCCTGTGTGCTAATAAAAAGGTAAACATACGCTTTTTAAAGGTATGCACGCGCTCATACATTTCAGGGTCATTTTTAAGGCGCTCCATTGCCGCCTTGTATTCAATATACTCCATATTGTTCATTATTCTGTCGGAAATAGCGTCTGCCAGCTCCAGTACATTATCTGTGGTTTTTGCATTGTACCGTTCACCAAGTTTAAGGTTTGGATAAGCGTTAAGCTCAGCACCCGCAATATTTCCGTTAATATACTCATAGTATGCGGCGCTGCCTATCATAGCGGCATTGTCTGTGCAAAGAACAGGCTTGGGTACGCACATTTCAATACCGCTTTTATCACATTCCTCCTGCATACGTGCTCTCAGATGCCTGTTTGCTGATACACCGCCTGCCATTGCAAGCACAAAATAAATCAAAGATGTATTCATTATTTTCTTCATAAATATCGGTTCCTCCTTATCTTTTTTCCTAAGTACACTTAAATAATTCCATCCAAACAAAACACCCGCCAGACACTTCTTTCGACAATCTCTCTGTAAATATATGCGAACGTATTTTTTCATCATTTCTTATAAAACGCAGCATCTGATGCTTTATTTTTTCAAAATATTCTTCCATCGTCTTTCGCCCTTCCTGCTTCTCTCCTGCCGCAAAGCTTAACGCATGCATGGAGAAAAACTGCGGGTAACGCTCCTTACTTTTCTCTGCGCTTTCCAGAAGTATTTTCAAATAATCCACTATATTTTTGCAATCTTCGGATATTTCCCCAACCGGAAAGATATCTGCCCACACCGCTTCCACTGTTGCAGACAGCAATTCCACCTTTGATACAAAATAGTTATAGAGAGAGCCAAGCGCAATTCCACATTCTGCTGCAACCGTCCGCATATTTACGGCAGTAATTCCATCCCTCGCCGCAATTTTCCGACTCACTTCCAATATCTCTTCTTTTGATGTCACTGCCTTATTCATTGCTTTCCTGCTTTCTCATATCCTGGTACCCAATCACTACCGTCCACACATAT
>CALIRN010000213.1 GCA_938042265.1 uncultured Eubacteriaceae bacterium | reverse complement strand
TATCTGCCGTAAAAACTCCTGTATGTCCCAGTCCGTACTGCCATTTTGCAAGTATAGGCTCCATGTTGTCGTGAGTTAATATAATATCGGCAGCCGCTTTTTTATCGGATGCAATATATCCTCCAAGCATAGGCATACTCTCAATGCCTGACAATATATCATAATCACCATTTACTGTCGGATAAAATTCTTCATTATTAATGTAGGTTTTATTTGAAAGCATGGTTTCTCTTTCAAAAATCTTTGGCAGATCGGTAAATTCATCGGTATAATAATATCTGCCCCCTGCATTTTCCGCAATCTCCTTAAGGAGCTCGGTAGCGGAATCATCACCCACTGCAACGGTTGACACGCTTATGTTATTGTTAAGCGCCTTGCTTATTATCGGCTCATAGCCCGAATCCTCACCCTGTCCGTCAGTCATAAGGATAATATGCTTGGAGTCTGCCTCATAGCCCGCAAGCACATCTACCGCCTCACTAAAGGCAGGCTGAATACTTGTTCCTCCGCCGTCATTTATGCTGTATATATGGTTTTCAAGGCTGTCCTTGGAGTTACTCACAGTTGTCGGCTCTATAATCCAGCTGAAGCTGTCATCAAAAGCAAGCACACCAACACTGTCACCGCTGTCAAGAACCTGTACGGAACGCACCATAGCCTCCTTTACAAGCTCCAGCTTACTTACACCGTAATTGCTCGCACTCATACTACCCGAACGGTCAACAACCATAACTATGGCAGTATTCTTCTTTCTATCGTTGTCTGTCAAATCCATATTTACAGGCAAAATATCCTCTAAAACAGTATCCTTATAGCCTCCGGGAGCAAAAGAATTTGCACCACCCGTTACAAACAGACCGCCTGCGGAATTTTTTACATAGCTTTGCAGGGCAGACAAAAATACATCATCCATTTCGTAATAAGGACAGTCTGCCATTATTACCGCCTCATACCTGTTAAGGCTATCAACAGTTTTTGGAGCTGCGCCTATATCAAGCCTGTCCACATTGATGCCTCCGCTTTTAAGCAAAGGCTCCATATTACTTCCGCTGTCGTTATATTCCAGTAAAAGCACAGAGGCAGCAGACTTAATATAGCTGTGTGCATAGGCTGTATTATTCTGATAATATTTATCAGCTGCAGGCTCTGCAACCGCCTTAAATTCTATATTGCCTGAGCCCTCCACCGTACAGGATACGGCAAAACGGTTTTCGCCTATATTTACCTCTACCTGTTCATCATATACCTTTTTGCCACCTGCATAAAGCTGCAGCTGTATGTCCTCCTGCGCAGTGCTCTCAACCAAAATTTCCGCCCTGCATTCAGATGACATAAGATACTCCGGTACCTTAAGCTGTGAAAGCTGTACCTCTGCGCCGGGGTTATTGTCAAAGCCTGCAACCTTAACCTGTACACCCTCATTTTTCAGTGCCCTTACGGTTGATAATACATCCCCCGCATTTTCGCTACCATCTGTCAGGAGCACCAATCTTTTACCTGTACCACTTTTAAACAGTGATGCAGCCGTTTCCGCACCTTTTTGAATATCGGTTGCAGAGCTGTCGGAAATACCGCTTATATT
>CALIRN010000212.1 GCA_938042265.1 uncultured Eubacteriaceae bacterium | reverse complement strand
TTATGTTTGCTCCTCTCTATCTGTCAAACTACTGTGTAAACGGCTGTGTGTACTGTCCGTACCACCATAAAAACAAGCATATTGCGCGTAAAAAGCTTACACAGGAGGAGGTAAAAAAAGAGGTTATAGCTTTGCAGGATATGGGGCATAAAAGGCTTGCAATCGAAGCGGGAGAGGACCCCGTAAATAATCCAATTGAATATATCCTTGAATGTATTAAGACAATTTACTCAATTAAGCATAAAAACGGAGCTATCAGACGTGTAAATGTTAATATTGCCGCAACTACCGTTGAAAATTACCGCAGGCTTAAGGAGGCAGGAATAGGTACATATATCCTCTTTCAGGAAACCTATCATAAGGAAAGTTATGAAAAGCTGCATCCTACAGGACCAAAACATAATTATGCCTACCACACAGAGGCTATGGATAGAGCCATGGAGGGCGGTATTGACGATGTTGGGCTTGGTGTGCTTTTTGGTCTGGAACTGTATCGTTATGAGTTTGCGGGTCTGCTTATGCACGCAGAGCATTTAGAGGCTGTACACGGCGTAGGTCCTCATACAATCAGTGTGCCGAGAATAAGACATGCAGATGATATTGACCCTGAGGCATTTGATAACAGTATTAATGACGATATTTTTGCAAAGCTTGTAGCCTGTATAAGAATTGCCGTACCGTATACGGGTATGATTGTATCCACCAGAGAGAGCCAAAGGTGCAGAGAAAGAGTGCTGCATTTGGGTATATCACAGATAAGCGGAGGCTCACGTACCAGTGTGGGCGGCTATGTTGAGCCTGAGCCTGAGGAGGAAAAGAGCGAGCAGTTTGATGTTATCGACTCCAGAACTTTGGATCAGGTTGTAAACTGGCTTATTAAAATGGGTTATATACCAAGCTTCTGTACAGCCTGTTACCGTGAGGGCAGAACGGGAGACCGTTTTATGAGCCTGTGCAAAAGCGGACAGATACAGAATTGCTGTCACCCAAATGCCCTTATGACCTTAAAGGAATATCTTATTGATTATGCCTCGGAGGATACAAGGAAAATAGGCCTTGAGCTTATTGAAAAGGAGATTGACAATGTAATCAGTGACAAAGTTAAGGATATTTTAAAGGCTAATCTTGTTAATATTGAAAACGGTGAAAGAGATTTCAGATTTTAACCAACAGAGTAAGTCCCCCGTTGCTAAAGCGGAGGGTATTTATTCATACATTCAGTAGGAGTACAGGCTTCTGCTGAATGTCGATACTGTTGTTACCTGTTATAAGTACGTGGCAATAGCGGAGTACAAATATCTTTATATTATAGGAGGTGCTGCTATGGGGTTGAATGATACACCCTCATCGGAAAGACTGCACATAGGTATATTCGGCAAACGAAATGCAGGCAAGTCAAGCATAATAAATGCAATTACGGGACAAAGCCTGTCCATAGTTTCTGACATTAAAGGCACTACAACCGACCCCGTTAAAAAAACAATGGAAATGTTGCCATTAGGGCCTGTTGTAATTATTGACACGCCGGGTATTGATGATGCTGGAGAGCTTGGCTCAATGCGTGTTAAAAAAAGCTATGAGATACTAAACAAAACCGATATTGCCCTGCTTGTGGTTGACGGCAGTGAGGGTATGACACGGGAGGACAATGCTCTTATAAAAGAGCTTGAGGAAAGAAAGCTGCCGTATGTAATTGCACTGAACAAATCCGATATTGCAGACAACCGGCCTGAGGTGAAAAACGGCATATGGGTAAGTGCTGTAACAGGCTATGGTATAGAGGAGCTTAAAAAGCAGATTATTATTTCAGCACCAATTGAGGAAAGCCATACAAGGCTTGTGGGTGATTTGGTCAGCCCCGGTGATTTTGTTATACTTGTTGTACCCATTGATAAGGCAGCTCCAAAGGGCAGGCTTATACTGCCGCAGCAGATGGTTATAAGGGACTTGCTTGATGCGGATGCCATAGCAGTTACCGCTAAGGAAAATGATTTGAAAAGCACTATTGAACAGCTTGGCGTAAAGCCTAAGCTTGTTATTACCGACAGTCAGGTGTTTGACAGGGTTGCAAAGGATACACCGCAGGATATTATGATGACCTCGTTTTCAATACTTATGGCAAGATATAAGGGCAATCTTGATGCTGCAATCAAAGCCGTAAAGGCAATTGAAAATATTAAGGCAGGGGATAAAATACTTATTTCTGAGGGCTGTACACATCACAGACAATGTGATGACATAGGTACGGTAAAAATACCCAAATGGCTTAAAAGCTATGTGGGTGAAGGTGTGGAATTTGAATTTTCAAGCGGTATAGGCTTTCCCGGGGATTTAAGCGTATATAAGGCAATTATACACTGTGGCGGCTGTATGCTGAATGAAAAGGAAATGAAGTACAGACAGCTTTGTGCAAAGAAACAGGGTGTGCCTATGACAAATTACGGTATATTTATTGCATATATCAACGGAATACTTAAAAGAAGTCTTGAGCCGTTTTCCGACTATAATATTTAACCTAATAAGTAAGCACCCCACTTTTTTAAGTGGGGTGCTTACTCTTGTATAATGCCGTTGGTTATGAGTACGTAGCGTTTAGCGGAGTACTAATATCATTGACTAAAAATCCTCCTTGAATTTTTGTTTAAGGAGGATTTTTGTATCATAGAAGTGTATAAAACATAGCTCAGATAAAAAGCTCATTTGGCTTTCTGACGGCAAATAAAGGCTGCATTTTCAATGCAACAGCGTTCAATACCTCCTTATTGAGAGAACGTGCCTTTACAGGACAGACGGAAATGCAGTGCATACAGCCAATACACTTATCAGTATCGGTTTCAGACGGAGCATTTGAGGGAATTGCACCTATGGGACATTCGGCTGAACATTTACCGCATCCGATGCATTTTTCGGCTGCAGCAGGCTTAAGTGAGCCTTTGCCGACTTCCCTATAAGGTCTGTTGCCCGGAACCTTAACGGAATTACCGTATGTATGGCTGCTTATTGCAGCCTTTATTTTTGAGGAAAATTCCTTTAGTTCGGTAATATCCATACTGTCGGGACGACCTGCTCCGTATTGATGCATAATAGAGTGCTCCGCATTGGCGGCAACAGCGGCAATGCAGATAAAGTCTGAGGTTTCCATACAATCCTTTAGTTCGATAAGGGTATCCTCGTAGGCTCTGTTTCCATATACTGCAGTTAAAACTCCGAGGGCTTTGTTTCCTTTGATTATTTTAAGCATATCTGCTACAATGCAGGGGATTCTTCCGCTGAACAACATCCTCCGGCTTAAAAACAATATTGTAAAGTTTATGAGCTTCTGTAATTAAATTTATTTCGTTTATCTCACAGTCCCATGCACAGGTAATAAGGCGTGAAACCTTTTCCGTTCCTCCTGTGGGGCTGAAGTAAAGTGAGTACAGCTTCATTGTCTATCTACCTCCAATGTTTTGTTTCTATAGTATAGCATAAAATTGGCTATTTAGCAAACATATGCAATTTATTGAAGAATTGCCGTATTGTGCTGACTTTTGTAAAAATATATGCTATAATTTAATAACATATAATATATTGAGGAGGATAAAAATGAAAACTGTTTTAAAAAAGTACTGTGAAACCAATCTGATAGTAAGGATTTTAATCGGATTGATTATCGGAGCCGTTTTGGGGTTGACGGTACCGCAGTTTACTGCTGCAGGTCTGTTAGGACAGGTTTTTGTAGGCGCATTAAAGTCTATTGCCCCGATACTGGTTTTTGTACTTGTTATCAGTTCTCTTGCAAATGCGGGTAAGGGCATAGGGAAAAAATTCAAGACAGTAATTATTCTGTATATGTTAAGCACACTTATGGCTGCTTTTGTTGCAGTTATTGCAAGCAGATTGTTTCCGGTTACTGTAGAGCTTTCGGGCGAAGTGGCAGAGGGCGCTGCACCAAGCGGTGTAGGCGAGGTACATTAACCTGAATAGCGTACAGCAAAAGGAGGAATTGTATGCAAAAAGTAATAGTAATCGGCTGTCCCGGTTCAGGCAAAAGCACATTTGCACGGAAGTTGAGAGATTTGACGGATCTTCCTCTTTATTATCTGGATATGATGTGGCACAGACCCGATAAAAGCACCATAGCAAGAAAAGAATTTGACATCAGACTGAGAGAGATACTTTCAAAGGACAGGTGGATTATAGACGGTAATTATCAAAGAACTTTGGAACTTCGTTTTTCTGAGAACAATCTGCCAAAAATATATGAGCTGTTGGAAAAACATAAAAAGGATACACATACAGTTATTTTTAAATCAAGAAATGAGGCGGCTGATTATTTGAAACGGCTGTCAGATTGAACAGGTATGAAGTTAAAGAACATATTAATAGGAATGCAGTAATATATTGGTTTACTGTTAAAGAGCGTCGGGGTCAGGCATATATAGTGTAAAGATTCGGCGCTTTAAAATTTTATAGATTAAATCTGCACTCATTGAAATTAATGTGTTTTGCATCTTTATTATAAAAAACAGTGGTGGTAATATATAAATATAAGATGTTTTGAGCGAATTAAACTTTTATTGTTTTAAATTAAAATATTGACAAACTGCACCTATTCAAATGCGTTTTTTGTGAATAGAGAAAGGGAAAACTATGATAAGTCTGGTAATTGACAAAAAATCTGCCATACCGATTTATGTGCAGATTTTTGAGCAAATGTCAAATAAAATAAATAACGGCAGCATAAAGGGAGGTGTAAAGCTTCCCTCACAGCGTGAGCTTGCCGAACAGTATGAAATATCGGTAAATACTGTTGTAAATGCCTATAATATGCTTGTGCAATATGAATACATAACTTCTGCAAGCAGAAGCGGATACTATGTTAATAAGCCTGTTTGTGATGAGATAAGCTATACCGAGAAACACTGGCAAAGCAATAAACCTTATTTATATAATTTCAGCCGCAACGGTGTTGATTTAAAAATGAATGATGGGTTTAAAAGAACCATAAGGCAAACAGCAAAGCTGCTTACAGACGGGGATTTTACCTACCCTGACTATATAGGGGAATATGAGCTGAGAAAGCAAATTTGTGTGATGCTTGAAAAACACTATGAAATTAGCTGTATGCCTACACAGATTATTGTAGGTGCGGGAGTTAATTACCTTTTGGATTTACTGATGAAGGTTATAGGCAATGATAAGGTGTATGGTTTTGAAAATCCCTATTATTATAAAATAAATGACTTTGTAAATCTTAGCAAGTATAAAACGGCATATCTGAATGTAACCACGAAGGGAGTAACGGAAAAGGAACTTAAAGATTATTGTGCGGATGTGCTGTTTCTTATGCCCTATCACAATTATCCACTTAGCGGCACAATGTCAGAGGAACAGAAAAGAGCAGTTCTTGACTGGGCAGGTAAGGACAGGTATGTAATTGAATACGGATATGATATGGAATATGTTTATTCAACATCAAGCAGTTCCATGTTTTCAATGACAGACAATAAAAATGTTATTTTTATAAATGATTTTTCAAGAACAATTTCACCCGGACTGAGTATTGCATATTTGGTTCTCCCTGAATCCCTTGTAAGGCGTTGGCAGGAATTGTATTTGAATTTTCATTCCTACAGTTCAAGGTTTGAACAGAGATTTATAATTGAGGTAATTAAAAACGGCAGCCTTTACAGAAATATAAAACGGCTGAAAAAGATGTACAATGCAAAGCGCCATTGCCTTATTTCCACCATAGAAAACCACCCTATCGGAAAGAGCTTTGAAATTATAAACAGCAAGGCAGGTACGTTTTTGCTTATTAAGCCTAAAATTAACTTTGATGAGGATAAGCTGATTACTGCCTGTCATGAGGCGGGAGTAAAGCTTTCTTATATAAAAAATTCTCTTGAAAAGCCCAATGATTTAATTTCACCGAGAACCTTTATTATGGGATTTGGAGAATTATCAGAAAATGAAATAAAGGCAGGTGTAAATCTGCTGCTTGATACGTGGGAAAAATTAATAAATGATGCTGAAAACAGCTGATTTACAAACAGCTTATTTTATATTTTAATAAGGGAGGCCATAAAAATGAAGGGAAAAATAAGGAAGGGTATTTGTCTTGCATTGACATCTGTAATGGCAATGTCAGCAGCTTGCTTTGCACCTGTAGAGAAAGGCAATTCAGTGGGTGTTGTCAATATTTATGCATCAGATAGGACAGTGCAGCTTACAGAGTACGGAGGCTGGTTTGAAAGTGCCTATGTTAAATGGAACGCCTTTGGTAATGCACAGGATTATAATGTATATTACAGGAAAGACGGCGGCAGCTATGCAAAAATTGACAAAGAGCTTATACGTCAGTACAAGGAATTTTACAGAGCCGATGTTTTAGGTCTTACTCCCGGAGAGTATACAATTAAGGTTGTGCCTATTGTAAATGGACAGGAAAATCAGACGGCAGCATCCGAAACGGGTAAATTAACCGTAAAAGAATATGTGCGTGAGGGCTTTGCATTTTCTTCAAAATCTCCCTGTGGCTACACAACAGGCGGTTATAATAAGGACGGCAGCGTAAACCCTCAGTCGGAAATAGTTTATGTAACAAATGAAAACAAAAACTCTGTAACAATAAAAGGTGACAGCACAAAGGGCGTTGGCATTAACGGAATACTTTCATACAGAGAAAAAAATAAAATTAAAACCCCTATGATTATACGTTTTATAGGCAAAGTTGAAATGCCTGAGAACGTTGAAAACTATATGATGCGCTTTATGAACACCGACAACATCACTGTTGAGGGTGTTGGCAATGATGCAACAATTCATGGTTGGGGTTTTACTACCAAGCGTACAAACAATATGGAATTCAGAAATCTGGGCATTATGTGGTACGGCGGTGTTGGCGGTGACGGTGACAGTCTGTCCTTGGATACGGAAAATAAAAATGTATGGATACATAATATTGATTTCTTTTATGGTGCACCAGGCAAGGACAGCGACCAGGCAAAGGGGGACGGCTCTATTGACCTGAAATCCAAAACCGATTATGTTACAGTTTCCTATTGTCATTTTTGGGATAGTGGAAAAAGCTGTGTTGCAGGCGGTGTGTGGGAGTCAAAAAATCCCAATGACCCTGAGGCTAAAATATTTGTAACCTATCATCACAACTGGTTTGACCATTCGGATTCACGTCATCCACGCTGTGTTGCCGGCAGTGTTCACGTATACAATAACTATTATGACGGCTGTGCAAAATATGGTATTGGTGCGGCTGTTCAGTCTTCGGTATTTTCAGAGGGCAACTATTACAGAAATGTACCAAGACCTATGATAATTGCAACACAGGGCAGTGATGTATATCAGAGCAACGGTACCTATTCGGACAAGGGAACTCTTTCGGGTCAGACAGGAGGTATGATTAAATCCTGTAATGATTATATTGTAGGGGCAAAGCGTTTTGTAGACCAGAATACAACGCCCGATGCAGGGCAGATTGATGCCTATACTGTTGAAAATCCTTCCGATAAGGTTCCTTCAACGGTAACGGCAATGAGCGGTGGTCACAGCTACAATAACTTTGATACGGATTCAACAATGTACGCTTATGTTGTTGATACACCTGAGCAGGCAAGAGTAAAGGTTATGGCATCAGCAGGTAGAATTGACGGAGGTGATTTTAAGTGGATTTTTGATGCAACACAGGATACAAACAGCAATGTAATCCCTGAGCTTCAAAATGCTATAACTGGATACAAGTCTGAGCTTGTAAAGACAAATGTTGAAGCAGGTACGGTGAACACAACAGAGGCAACGGAAACTATCACCGAAGGCAGCGAAACAACAACAGAAATCGGAGATACACCAACAGAAACCACAACTACGGCAGTGCCTGCTGCAGCAGATACATGGAATGCCGATGAAGCAATACCTTCATGGCTTAATATTGATGGGTACACAAAGAGTAGCAATAGTTCTGACCATGATGTTTTTAGAAATAATGATGCTGATGTGGCATCAATTTCCAATAAGTATTCAGGTTCTGCAAATACGCCTATAACCATAAGCCTGAAGGGAAAATCAACAGTTAAGGTGTACATAGCAGGCAATAATAACAGTGCGGGCAAGGGCAGTGTTGCTGCAAGCCTTGAGGGCAGTCCTATAGGTACATATACATTGCCTGGCAGAAAAGACGAAGCAGCAACACCTTTTGTAATAACAACAGACAAGGGCGGTACACTTACCCTTACTCCAAGTTACAGTCCACTGTTATATAAAATTGCCATATCCGGTGAGGGCGGCAGCACTGGCGGCGAAGAAGAAACAAAGTATTCAGTTTCGTTTACCTTTAACAACACAACAGGTACTGACATTGTGCTTACAATAAACAATACGGAAATTCCTGTAGGTGCGGGAGAAAATATAAGCAAGACAATGGAGCTTGCAAAGGGTGAATATTCCATTATGTCATCCGTGTCTGCACTTGTTGCAAATCCTTCAACCTTTACGGTAACGGGAGATGGACAATTTGTTTCTGTAAATGTTGAAAAGTGTGAGCAGAATGTTGTTGTTTCAGATGCAAACGGAGGATTTATAAACGGATATGCTTCGGTAGCTGATGCAGTATATGCGGAAACAACAGCAGAAGGCAGCATTATTTCTATTAAGCCTGGATATTATCACGAAACCTTAGATATAACAAAGGCAGGTCTTACAATTCAGAAGATGAATGGAGAAGAAGGGGAAGTTGTTATATATTATGATAATGGAGCTTACGGCGGCAGTATGAAGGGTGCTGTAAGAGTTTCGGGTACTAATGTTACAATGAAGGACATCACTCTTTTGAACAATATTAACACAAGCTATGGTTCTGTTGCCGCTACCCAGACAAAGGGTACAACCGGTGCTGCACTTATTTCAGACGGTGACAACAGTCTTTTTGAAAACTGTAAATTTATAAGTGTGCAGGATACAGTAAATACATACCACTATTCATCGGGCAAGCCATTGCTTAAGCAGACCTTTAACAATTGTGTGTTTTATGGTGCAACGGATTTTGTATGTGGTTCAAGTGAAGTAAATTACAACAACTGTGAATTCAGAATTTTTACGGGTGCACTTACGGAAAAGGCAGATGCCTATGTATTTGCACCAAGCCAGAATGCAAAGTGGACTGTAAACGGAGGAAAACTTGTTAACGATGAAAATTCCGTTGTAAGTAATTTCTACTATGCAAGACCATGGGAGGATCGTTCGGATAATTCTCAGACCTTGGATAT
>CALIRN010000211.1 GCA_938042265.1 uncultured Eubacteriaceae bacterium | reverse complement strand
TGTCAGCCTCTACTACTGCAGTCTCACCGCCATCGGCAGCAGGTGTCTCCGTTGCAGTCTCACTACCTGCGGAAGCACCTCCGCCGCAGCCCGTCATAATCATACTCATTACAAGTGTCACAGCTAAAACAAATTTCTTCATAATAAATCCACTCCTTAATTTTTGATATGCAGTTGCACATTTTGGATTTTAGGCAAGGCTAATTTTTTAATAAAAAAAGGGAGTTGATGTATTTAACACCAAGCTCCCTCGCCTGTACCAAATTAATTGTATTTTTATTCCGGAATTATCTTCTGTTTCAGAAGTTGTAATCATTATAATTTAGAATTTAAAAAAATGCAAGTGTTTTTTGAAACAAATTCATTGTGCATTTGCACAAAGCTATATAACACTTTATAAAATATGGTGATTATTGTATTGATTTAACCTGGCGCATTTGTTAATTTTGCAAGAATTCGTATAAATTCCTGCATTTTATAAGCTTGAATATTTTATATTTTAATTTGCTTTACAGTGATATTTGTGGTATTATTATATAAAGTTACTAATTTTTTTGGAGGATGCCATGTTAAGAAAACGTTTAGGTCTCAGTACCGAGCCACAGCCTGTTTTTGTAGGTGCTTGCTTTACATTAATTATGCTGCTTATGCAGATTTATGTGTTCCAGATTGCGCAAAACGGTAATATTATACCAATTTTTAATAATCCGTTTACTTTATTTAGTTTTATAAGTAACTCCTTTAAACAGGATACAATATATGCTGCTATATGGACATGCAAGTTTGCCGTACCTTTAATTATGCTTTTGTGTGCCGCCATATATGGCAAAAGAAAAGCAAAGCTTCTGGTTTTACCATGTTCTCTGCCTGCATTTTATATTATAGGTAATTTAATTTCATGTAATTTTAATACCTATCATATATCCTATGTTATTTATTCCGTAACTGTGATATTTTACATAATAAGTGCCTTTGAGCTCATAAAAAGCGTAAAGCCTTTTATTGTTTACTGTATTGTTATATGTGCGGCTGTGCTTTTGCTTACTTTATTTAAGCAGCCTCCGTTTACTTTGTTTGACGGCTCGGTATTTTTGTCTGATATGATATACTTTATTACCTATCATATTGTTGTTGCCAACTTTGCCAAAGCTATAACTATTCAAAAATATAATTTTTAAAACACTGATTAATTCAAGGCAAAATATCAGTATTTCTTTAATTTTTATGTACAACAAGCAAAAAAAACTCAAACCTTTGCGGAATGAGTCTTTTTTTGTTAGTGCGTAATGCAATAGCTCCTCTTAAGTCAGGGATATTCGTACTCCGCTTATGCTGCATGCTTCAGAATTTTTGTCTGCGGCAAAAACAGTCTACGCCTGCCGGATTTCTTTTCGGTTCTCCCATAACCGACAAATGCCTTTGGCATTCACCTTCATTTGGAGCCTGCACTCTCCTACTGAATGCGTCAGTAAATACCCTCCGCTTTAGAAGCCAGGGACTTACTATGTAGATTAACTTATTATTCAACTATCTTAAAGCCTTCCTTCTTAAGCCTTTCAATAATCGCATTTATGTGATCAAAATCCCTTGTTTCAATACGCAAATCAAGTATACAGGACACAATATCAATATTCAGATCATATCTGTCATGATGGATTGATACAATGTTTCCGCCCAAATCAGCTATAATTTTGGAAACCATTTCAAGCTGTCCCGGCTTATCAGTAAGTTCCAACTTAATTGACAATGAACGTCCTGAGCTTAAAAGTCCTCTGGATATAACTCTTGATAATATTGTAACATCAATATTACCGCCCGAAACAAGGCAGCAAACCTTTTTGTCCTTAACATCAACCTTATTAAACATAGCTGCAGCCACCGAAACCGCACCTGCTCCCTCAGAAACAAGCTTCTGCTGCTCCATAAGAGCAAGTATGGCAGAGGCAACCTCATCATCCGTTACAGTAACTATTTCATCAACATACTTGGAACAAAGCTCAAAGGTGTTATCTCCGGGAGTTTTAAGGGCAA
>CALIRN010000210.1 GCA_938042265.1 uncultured Eubacteriaceae bacterium | reverse complement strand
GTTTTATATAGGATCTTCAAAAATGGCATTTAAACCGGGAGCTGCTGTTGTAAGCTGCAGGAGGGGCGGTGCATCCGCTGCCTTTGATCAGCTTAATAAATATTTTACCATTAACAATATGCCTATAGCCTCTGCGCAGTACTGGAATATGGTACATGGCAATACTCCTGATGAGGTTGTTCAGGATGAGGAGGGTATGCAGAATATGCGCACCCTTGGCAGAAATATAGCATGGCTTGTAAAATGTATTGCTTTTGCTAAGGAAAACGGTGTTGACCATCCACAGTCTGAGCCTAAGATTAAGACTAATTATATAAGATAAGGAGGATTTTTACAGAGAGTGGCTTTATCATTCCCTATTTAGGATATAATGTTAAGATGAAAAATATTTTTTAGGGAACATTGGCATTAACTGATTTTGCTTTGGTACTTTATTTTTATCTAAATGATAGTACCACAGAAAAACGGGAGTGGGATTATTGTTTTGAAGAGGGAATAAGCATTATGTCATGGAAGGAAAAAAATTCATTGTTCATTAGCGATATTATATACTAAATCAAAAACAAGCACCCAATTGACAGGTGCTTGTTTTAATATTAATAATATTTATATTTGTTGCTTCTTTTGAAAATTCAGTTTGTTTTGTTGGATTTTTTGCCGCTGAACAGCTAAGTTTATTTTTTGTTATAAATTAATAAGTAACTCCTTAGTAAAAATCAATTGGCATTGCTGTGTATTTAACCCACATAGTAATTTCTCAGATTTTTAGGCGGAGGGTGCTTATTATATATTCGGTCGATTATGAGTATGCAGCGTAAGCGGAATACTGATATCCTTGATATTACGTTAAAAATTGCTGCTTTGTCGAGCGGATGAATGAACGGCTTTTAATTTAATCAAACTATACAAATTTATAAGCTTATGATATAATAAAAAGAAAAAGCAGGAGGATAAGATGGGTCTTTTTGATAAATTTAAGAAAAATGAAACAGAGCCTGCCTTACAGCAGGAAACAGAGGTAAAGGCGGCAGAGCCTGATAAGAGTACAGATAGGGCGATACCAACCGTTAAGGTTGATTTAACCAGTCAGGAGGCTGTGGATAAAAGGCTTATAGAGCTTTATAATATGGACAGCCTGTATATAATTTTAACTAACGGTATTGCAGATTTTGAAAGAGGCTTAAGTATTCCAATGGTGCTTATGCCAAAAGAGGAGCAAAAAGTTATACTTATCTTTTCGGATTATGAAAAGGCTAAAAAGTATGTTACGGTTAAAAGACCCATGATGGTTGACGGAGTGCTGCCTATAGGCGAAATTAAAAAATCTGACAATCTTAATAACATTGATGTTATATGTGCAAATGCAATGGCATTGGGCATTACTGCCATTGATTTTGACATTGATGATGAAAACGGCTTTGGCTGTAAGCTGCCGTATTTTATGCAGCTTAATAAAATGAGCGGGCAGGGTCAGATAATTTTCAGTAAGGAAGAAATGGAAAAAATTAAGGAAAATAACGGCAAGTTTACTCCTCGCTTTAATGCAATGCATATAGTTGATTTTACAAATCCCTACAGCCTTTCAAAGGAAAGAGCAGGTGAAGTTATGGAAAAAATTCTTGCAGACGGAGGTATTGAATGGGCTGTTGATAATGCAGCCGTTCATGAACTTTGCTATGCCGCAAATCAGCTTATGTTTAAGACTGTTCAGGAGGAAAAGGAGAGTACACAGGAGGCTGATAAATACAAAAGCGTTGTAAACGAAATCAATGAGCTTATATTTAACAAGCTTGCAGGTCTGGATAAATGGTACACTCTTACCGATAAGGAAACAGGGGAGATTTATACAAAAAATGGTGCGGTATATCTGATTTATACACCCCGCTATGCAAACAGGATGCCTCAGGGTACCGTACAGAAGGCTTTTCCACCAACAGTGGCGGAGTTGGCCTATCTTGTAGGGGATAAGCCGGTAAATATGGTAGTGGTAACGGATGGACCTAAGATTATGCATCTGATTGACAGATCGGTGTTCGGCTTTTAACCAACAGAGTAAATCCCCCGCTTCTAAAGCGGAGAGTAGTTACTATGTCGTACTGGCGATATCGGTTGGTTATGAGTACCTAGAGGTAGCGGAGTAGAATATCTTGACTCTCATAGGGATAAGCTTTGAGTTGAAAGCGGTTTTTGCTGCGGGAGTTCTGAGGTGTGCAGCGGACTAATAATATCGGCTTAGTATGAAGTATTTTTGTCCCAAAGGTATCATATCATTATAAGAGGTGATTTGATGAGCAGTATTAAAGATATGTTAAAAAAGGCTGTCATACCTTTGGGTAAAACTATGTATATATACGGAGGCGGTTGGAATGAGGAGGATACTGGTGCAGGCAGGGAATGTCTGAGCTATGGCATATCTCCTAAGTGGGTTGCCTTTGCAAATACAAGGAGCTCCGATTATTGTTTCCGGGATTATGACTATAAAAAGGACAAATCGGTCATACATTTAGGGCTGGACTGTTCGGGTTATACAGGTTGGGTGCTTTACAATACTCTTGGTGACGG
>CALIRN010000209.1 GCA_938042265.1 uncultured Eubacteriaceae bacterium | reverse complement strand
TGAAGTTCACGCCGGAGTTTATTCCCTGAAATTAAGTAGGGGAGTACGTTTTGGGAGCGTTAATCCCGTTGAGTGCCCGCATTAACTGTGGGAAATTGGGTGGTACCGCGAAATAAGAGCCTTTCGTCCCTTTGTGGAGAAAGGCTCTTTTATATTGCTATGAAAGGGAGATTTATTCAAAATGAAGGAAAAACTTGAGCAAATACGAGTTTCTGCGGCGGCAAGGCTTGCCGCTGCAAAGGAGCTTAAGAGTCTTGAGGATTTACGCGTTGAGCTACTTGGAAAAAAGGGTGAGCTTACACAAATTCTTAAGGGGATGGGTACATTATCTAAGGAGGAAAGACCTGTTATCGGTCAGCTTGCCAATGAGGTAAGGAGCTTTATTGAGGGTGAACTGGACAGGGTAAAGACAGACCTGCTTGCAAGGCAGCAGGAGCTTAAGCTTAAGGCTGAAACAATTGATGTTACCATGCCGGGTAAGGTACAGCAGCTAGGACATAAGCACCCAATGACCTTGGTTATTGATAACATTAAAGATATATTTATCGGTATGGGTTATGAAATTGCAGAGGGACCTGAGGTTGAGACCGCTTATTATAACTTTGAGGCACTGAATATCCCAAAGGAGCACCCTGCAAGAGATGAACAGGATACCTTTTATATTGACAGTGCAGGTGATTTCCTCTTAAGAACGCAGACTTCACCAATGCAGGTCAGAGTTATGGAGAAAAAGAAACCTCCTATCAGAATTATTGCACCGGGACGTGTTTACCGTTCAGATGAGGTTGATGCAACCCATTCACCTGTATTTCACCAGCTTGAGGGGCTTGTAATTGACAAGGGCATTACTATGGGTGATTTAAAGGGAGCTCTTGAGGTGTTTGCAAAAGAGCTTTTTGGTGCAGATACAAAGGTGCGCTTCCGCCCTCATCACTTCCCGTTTACAGAGCCAAGCGCAGAGATGGATGCCTCCTGCTTTGCCTGCGGAGGTAAGGGCTGCCGTGTTTGTAAGGATAGCGGCTGGATTGAGGTTTTAGGCTGCGGCATGGTACATCCTAAGGTTTTGGAAATGTCGGGCATTGATCCTGATGTATATTCGGGCTTTGCGTTTGGTATGGGTCTTGAAAGAGTTGCAATGCAGAAGTTTGGTATTACCGATTTAAGGCTTTTATATGAAAACGATACTAAGTTCTTAAAGCAGTTTTAATTGACGGGAGGTTTTTATAGTTATGGATTTACCAATGAGTTGGGTAAGGGAATACGTTGATTTTGACGCCGATACCCAAAAGTTTATGGATGATATTACGCTTGCCGGGCAAAAGGTTGAATCTGTTACAAACATGGCACAGGATATTACTAAGGTGGTAGCAGGTAAGGTACTTGAGATTGAAAAGCATCCTGATGCTGACAAGTTGGTTGTAACTAAAATAGATATAGGTCAGAGTGAGCCTTTACAGATTGTAACAGGTGCTTCTAACCTTTATGTAGGCGCTTATGTGCCTGTTGCACTGGTGGGAGCAACTGTTTACCATGCAGGTCAGATGGAAAAGATTAAAAAAGGCAAGCTGAGAGGTATTGAGTCAAACGGTATGCTCTGCTCTATCGAGGAGCTTGGCTTTACAAGAAATGACTATCCGGAAGCGCCTGAAAACGGTATTTATATTTTTGAGAGTCCGGTAGAGCTTGGTGCTGATGTTAAGAAGCTCCTTATGATGGAGGATGACGTGGTTGAGTTTGAAATTACCTCAAACCGCCCCGATTGCTTCAGCATTATCGGTCTTGCAAGGGAAACGGCGGCAACCTACAGAAAGCCTTTTAAGTACCCTGAAATTACCGTTAAGGAGGAGGGCGAGGGTAGCACGGTGGATATGATTGATGTTGAAATCAAAAATCCCGAGCTGTGTCCAAGATATATTGCAAGAGTGGTAAAAAATGTAAAGGTTGAGCCATCCCCCCTGTGGTTAAGACACAGGCTTACCGCAGCAGGTGTAAGACCTATAAATAATATTGTAGATATTACCAACTATGTTATGCTTGAAATGGGTCAGCCAATGCACGCCTTTGATATTGATACCATTGACGAGAGAAAGATTATTGTAAGAAATGCAAATGACGGCGAGGTTATGACTACCCTTGACGGTCAGGAGAGAAAGCTTGATTCATCAATGCTTGTAATTTCAGACTGCAATAAGGCTGTTGCCGTTGCGGGTGTTATGGGCGGTGAAAATTCAAAGGTAAGCCCTGATGCTCACGCTATATTATTTGAGTCTGCTAACTTTAACGGACCCAATGTCAGAATTACTGCTAAAAAGCTTGGTTTGAGAACAGATGCTTCCGCAAAGTATGAAAAGGGGCTTGACCCCAACCTTGCACTTGATGCGGTAAACAGGGCTGTTCAGCTTGTTGAAATGCTTGGCTGCGGTCAGGTTTGCAAGGGTATGGTTGACTGCTATCCAAACAAGAGAGAGAAGTGGACGGTAGACTACACAACAGAGGGTATTAACAGGCTCCTTGGCACAAGCCTTTCCCAGCAGGATATGATTGACCTGTTTAAGCTAGTTGAGGTTGAGGCAGACGGTAGCAGTGCTGTTATCCCAACCTTCAGACCTGACCTTGAATCACAGGCAGACCTTGCTGAGGAAATTGCAAGATTTTACGGTTATGATAAAATTGAAACGACTCTTGCGGCAGGTACACCTACTGTGGGTAAAAAAACACATAAGCAGATTGTTGAGGACAGGATTATTGATGCAATGATTGCAATGGGCTTAAGTGAAGCCAAGATTTTCTCCTTTGAAAGTCCAAAGGTGTTTGATAAGCTTAATATTCCACGGGACAGCGAGCTGAGAAATACTGTTAATATATCAAATCCTTTAGGTGAGGATTTCAGTATTATGAGAACACAGACTCTTAATGGTATTCTTACCTCTCTTTCAACTAACTATAATAGAAGAAACAGCGATGCCGCACTTTTTGAAATAGGCAAAATTTATCTGCCAAAGGCTTTGCCTCTTACGGAGCTGCCCGATGAGCAAAATATACTTACACTGGGTATGTACGGGCCTCAGACGGATTTCTATGGAATAAAGGGTGTATGCGAAGAGGTATTTGGTGTACTTGGCATAGAGGATAAGGTTGAATGGTCACCATGCAGCACAATACCTTATATGCATCCCGGCAGGCTTGCAGCAATAGCTATTGGAGATAAGCAGCTTGGCTATGTGGGAGAGGTGCATCCAACAGTTGCAGATAACTATAGTATCGGCACAAAGGTGTATACCGCTGTTATCAATATTGATATGCTTGTGGAAAATGCAAGCTTTGACAAGAGTTTTAAGCAGCTGCCTAAGTTCCCCGCCGTACAGAGGGATATAGCGATGCTTGTTTCCGATGACGTAATTGTAAAGGATATAGAGACAGTTATTAAGGAAAAGGGTGGCAAGCTCCTTGAGAATATACAGCTTTTTGATGTATATAAGGGTAAGCAGATTGCAGAGGGCTTTAAGTCAGTTGCCTACAGCATTTCTTTTAGAGCAGCCGACAGGACTCTTACAGATGATGAGGTAAACCCACCTATGAAGAAAATTGTTGCTGAGCTTGAAAGTAAGCTCGGAGCACAGCTCAGAGATAAATAATATATAAATTTAATGGGGCTTATATTAAAAGGCCCCTTTAAATTTGCAGTTTTAAATGGGCAAAATTGCAAATTTATTGACGTTTTAAAAGGTTTATGTTAGAATATTAAATTATAATAAAATTGAGGTATTGATATGGATGAAATTCATGATCTTTTGATTGATATACAAAATAAAATGCCTTCTTTAAGCAAGGGACAAAAGAGGATTGCCAATTTTCTGCTGGAGCATTATGACAAGGCGGTATATCTTACCGCCGCAAAGCTGGGAGAAATTGCGGGGGTAAGCGAGTCAACTGTTGTAAGGTTTGCAATTGAGCTTGGCTTTGACGGCTACCCAAAGCTGCAAATGGCTCTTGAAGAGGTTGTAAAAAACAAGCTTACAGCAAGTCAGCGTATAAGAGTATCCTACGACAGAATTTCAAAAAACGATAAGCATATTTTGCATGCCGTACTGGAAAAGGATGCAGACAGAATTTACTCAACCATGAACGAAATCAGTACCGGGGACTTTGATGAATCAGTAAAAAAACTTATTAATGCAGATACGGTATATCTTGCAGGCGGAAGGAGTGCTGCTCCGCTGTCTTCGTTTTTCTCCTTTTATCTTAACCTTATGCGGCCTAATGTTGTAAATGTAGGGCTTGCAGGTGCAACGGAGCTTTTTGAGCAGATATTTAGAATTGACAGAAATGATGTTTTTGTAGGCATCAGCTTTCCGCGCTACAGCCAAAGGACAATTAAGGCTATGGAGTACGCATATACCAAGGGCGCAACAACAATAGCCCTTACGGATACGGATAAATCACCTCTTGCAAGATATGCAACCTACTGCCTTACTGCAAGAAGTGATATGGTCAGCTTTGTTGATTCTCTGGTAGCTCCATTGAGCGTCATTAATGCACTGCTTGTGGCTATTAGTATAAATAAAAGAGAGGACCTGGATAGAAGTCTGGACAGGCTTGAAAAGCTGTGGAATGAGTATCAGGTATATACCTCCCAGCCTACAAAAAAGTATTTATGACGGAGGCTTACTGATGAAAACTGTTGTGGTAATCGGAGGCGGCCCGGCAGGTATGATGGCTGCGGGAACGGCAGCATCTCTGGGCGCGCATGTGACGCTTCTGGAGCCGAACGGAAAGCTCGGCAAAAAGCTCTTCATCACCGGCAAGGGGCGGTGCAATGTAACAAACAACTGCGCGGGCGACGAGGTTTTGAAAAACGTGCCGACCAATCCGCGTTTTCTGTATGGCGCGCTGGCTGGCTTTTCCCCGGCGGACGCGATGGCGTTTTTCGAGGAGCACGGGTGCCAGCTCAAGACCGAGCGCGGAAACCGCGTCTTTCCCGAAAGCGATCAGGCGGGCAGCGTTATTGACGCGCTGCGCCGGTTTTTGAAGGAAACGGGCGTGGAAATCCGATGGGAGCGGGCGCTGGAAATCGAAGCGGCGGACGGCGCGGTGACGGGCGTGCGGACGCAAACGGGCAGGCTTCCGGCAGACCGGGTTATTCTGGCAACGGGCGGCTGCTCGTATCCGGCGACCGGCTCGACCGGCGACGGCTACCGGCTGGCAGGAAGCCTCGGACATACGATCATCGAGCCGCGCGGCTCTTTGGTGCCGTTGGTCGAAAAAGGGCATACCTGCGGCGCAATGCAGGGGCTGGCGCTCAAAAATGTGGAAGTGAAGCTGCTCGACGCGAAGGGCAAGTGCGTGTTTTCCGAGTTTGGAGAGCTGCTGTTTACACATTTCGGGCTGTCGGGTCCGGTGATTCTCTCTGCCAGCTGCCACATGCAGCGCGGAAAAGAGGGCTACCGGATTGTGATGGATTTAAAGCCGGCGCTGGATGAAAAGAAGCTCGACGCG
>CALIRN010000208.1 GCA_938042265.1 uncultured Eubacteriaceae bacterium | reverse complement strand
TCCGCAAGCCTCTGCAAATCAATAGGCTCTCCCTGCACCGGAGTATAATCCACCTTAAAGTCGCCCGAATGAATTACTACACCTGCAGGAGTAGTTATTGCAAGTGCCACTGAGTCCGCAATACTGTGGTTTGAACGGATAAATTCCACCTTAAAATGCTTGCCCGGCTTAATGGTTTCACCTGCGTTTACATTAACTCTTTCCACACTGTTAAGGAGATTGTGCTCCCTGAGCTTGGTTTCAACAAGGCCTATCGTAAGCCTTGTACCGTATACGGGTACGCTGAGTTCCCTTAAAAGATAGGGCAGTGAGCCGATATGATCCTCATGACCGTGGGTAAGTACAATGCCCACAACCTTTTCCCTGTTTTTAAGCAAATAGTTAAAATCGGGAATAACCAAATCTATACCCAGCATATCGTCCTCAGGGAAGGCAACACCGCAGTCCACCAGCATAATTTCGTCCTCATACTCAAAGGCAGTAATATTTTTACCTACCTCGTGCAGACCACCCAGAGGAATTACCTTAAGCTTTGGCGCCTGAGAGCGCGGTGCTCTGGTACTCCTGCCTGTTCCTCTCTGCGTTTTTTGATTTTGATTTGTATTCCTGTTATATGCCAAAATTACACCTCCGTTAAAAATATGCACAACGATAAAACGGGTTGGCAAATCCGTTTTTATCACAAAATAATTAAGTTAAACGTACAATAAATTTATAAAACAATAAATTTATAAATTGCAGACTGTCAAATAACTAAATTTGACAAAAATTTTGCAATTTTCCAATACTTTAAATCCAAAAATAACTTAAGTTTCAAGGTAACTCAAAGGAAAGTTGTCAAGAAAACCTTGGGTTTCTTAATTTAATCCGCAGGCGAAACCGCGTTTTGCCAAGGACATTGTGGCTTAATTTTGCAAATTAAGCCATCCCGAAGGGATTTGCACTTATTACATAAATGCAAACGGTGTCAAACGAAGTGAGGCACGGGTTGTTACTTCCTTGGTGGGTACGAAGTACTCCCGTCTGCAAGAAATGCAAGCATTTCTTGCAAGCGTGTCGACTTTTTCGACACGCTGAAATTTATAAATTGGTATATTACGTTGATTTCAAAATAAAAATTACGGATAAATTTATGTTTATCTTACATTAAAACTTCATTTCATATTCACTGTCTTCATCCTGAAACAGTAGAATAACCCTATTGTATTCCTCATCATCCTCAACAGGCTCATAGGTACAACTGTCCCCGCTTGCCTCAATCTCCTTAAAAATATAAGCCTCAGGCTCATCAAGGTCAAAATCCTCGGTTTTTACAAGTAAAAGATACCTGCCGTCACCCTCCTCAATGCCATCAATCACAAAAAAATCCTGCTCTGAACCGTCGTCCTCAACCATAGTGATAACCTCATAGGTTTCATCCTGTCCTTCAAAAAGGTTAAGTTCGTCAATATTAAGCTTTTCGTTATCCATTAAATTAATTCTCCTTTTGTTTTGCCTCGGCAGCCAGATAATCAAGGTATCCCTGTAATATAAATACCGCCGCCATTTTATCTATTACTTCCTTACGTCCCTTGCGTGAAACATCGGCTTCAAGCAAATCCCTCTCCGCCGCAACGGTTGAAAGGCGTTCATCCCACAGCTTAACAGGCAGCTTAAGCTCCTTTTTCAGCCTCTTTTTAAACCCTTCGGTTTTAATTGCTCTGTCACCCATGGTATTATTCATATTTTTGGGATAGCCCAAAACTATCGTTTCTATACCATATTCCTTACACAGCTGAGCAAGCCTTTCCATAGAGTTCTTAAGATTATTCTCCTCCTGACGGCGTATTATCTCTACGCCCTGAGCCGTCCAGCCCAGGCTGTCGCTTACCGCGACACCGATGGTCTTTTGTCCGAAATCCAGCCCCAAAATCCGCATAATTAATTAAAAATTATTATCAAGATAATAATTTACAAGCTCCTCCAAAATTTCATCACGCTCAAGCTTGGAAATCTTCTTTCTGGCGTCCATATAGCTGGTAATGTAGGTAGGCTCGCCCGATAAAATATAGCCTACTATCTGATTTACGGGGTTATAGCCCTTTTCAACCAGTGCCTGATATACATCGGCAAGTACCTTGCCAACCTCTGTCATTTCCTCCCTGTCGGCAATAATGCCTCTTTGCTTAAGCTGTTCCTTAAGGTTTGTCAGTTTACGTGTTTCATTCAGACTATTATTCATTATTATACCCTCCTTTACCAAGGAAATACTGCTTAATTCAAAAACAAAAATAAATTTAGCTGCTCAACAGCGAAAAACACGGTATACACTTTTCCTCAGGAAAAGCAAACCAAGGAAAGGCTTTTTTCGTAAATTTATTTTTAGTTACATTTAATCAGTTATTTCAAAAAGTAAGCCTGCCAAAGGCAATGACAGATTTTTAATTTTCAGGTAGTACTGCTCTCCGATTTGCTTCCGCTCGATACTGTCTATATTATGATACTACAATATTTAAAATTTTGCAATCTGTTTTTGTCAATACGTACCAACAAAAGCAGACAAAAATATTAAGTTTTTATGACAAGGCTCTAAAATAATGGGCTTATCGCCATAAAACGACAAGCCCCAAGCCCCTGAAAAACTAATTTTTAACCAACAGAGTAAGCCCCCGCTTCTAAAGCGGAGGATACTTACTCATACATTCAGAGGAGTACAGGCTCCTGTTGAATGTCGATAACGCCGGTATCGGTTGGTTATAAGTACGCAGTTATAGCTGAGTACGAATATCCCGACTGCTGTACATCAGCACCTCTGCATTATCATAATCCGACCTTTTTACAAAAATTGTATACAGACGGTCGGATATATTTCCAACAACGTTAAAGGTTGAGGTCAGCTCGCGTCTGTTAAAAATCGTTATCATTCTTCCTCTCTTTCAAGCTCCCTTATATTTTTGTTTTTTATAAATACAATACAGGTAATCACACCCATAAAGCCCATGATAAGCAGCATAAACGCTGCCCCGGAGCCCTTGCCGCTGCCAAAAAGCACATTAAGCAACGTATACGTTTGCCCTGACATAAACGGCTCAAATACCTTATCTGCAAGAAAACCGCCTGCTGTAAACCCTATCGGTATGGTAAAAAATTGGAGAGAATTGCGTACCGAATACACCCGTCCCTGTATTTCAACAGGTATTTTCTCCCTGAAAAGAGTTGTCATGTTTGCATTCATAACAGGTACGGCAATCCATCCCAATGCAGCGCCTATGCACCATACAGGCAGGGAACGTGAAAGCGAAAGAATAAAGTTTTCCGTACTCATGGATAAAAGCAGAGAGTAACATATAACCTTAACCCTGCTTTGGGGCTTTGGCAGGAAAGTTGCCGTAATACTGCCAAACAGCATTGCAAGCCCCGTAACCATACTTACCGTGCCGTATGCCCCATTGCCGTTTACGGATATTGTATAAGCAGGCAGCAGAGCATCAAACATGGACGCCGTAAAATTTATTGCAGCCAGAAACAGCATTAAATCCATTATGCCTCTGTTGTTTTTAAGCCATGCAATGCCCTCTGCCGCCGCCTTAAATATACTGTCCTTTTTATCCGTACTATTTATGACATATGGTATTTTAATAAAGAAAAGCAGTGTTATAAAGGCTGCCGCAAAGGTAATTAAATCAATTGCAATAACGGCATTTATACCTGCAAAAGACAGCACCGCACCTGCAAGTGCAGGCGCCAGTATGTTATGTAATGAGTTCGAAAAGCTCTGCATACCGCTTACCCTTTGATAATGCTTTTTTGGTGTCAAAAGGCTTACCGCAACGTCGGCGGCAGGCTTTTGAACGGTGTTCATTAAACCGTTAAGTGCGTTTATAACATATAAATGCCACATTTCCAGCCTGCCCATATTAAGCAGTACAAGCACCGCAGCAGTGGTTAATGCCGCAAAGGTATCACTTATAAGCATAATTTTCTTTTTGCTCCACCTGTCGCTTAACGTACCTGCAAATATGCTCACAAGCACATAAGGTACGTATGAGCTTACGGATAACAGCGCCGTTGTAAGCGCCGAGCCTTTTTCCCCGTATGACCACACCACAAGCGCAAAGCTTGTCATCATACTGCCAAGAGTAGACAATGACTGAGTAAGCCACAATAATATAAAGGTTTTTAATTCGTATATTGTTGTTTTAAAATTGTTCATCAGACTTTGCTCCTTTTTTATTTTTATCTGTAAAAAAAGCAAAGCCAAAGGGACAAATCAGGCAAACACCGTTTAATTAAGACAAAAAATCCGTGTTTACTTAATACTTTTTCACTCTATGCAGATGTCCCTCAGACCTTGCATAGAGCTGAAGCAATACATAATATCATAAAAATCAGTCCTTTCATAAGGATAAAAAAGAGCCGCCGCATAATACGGAAACAACCGAAATTATACAACAGCCCTTATATAAATGGAAGTTTATTGAACTATATTATTTATCAGAAATCAACCTCTGTGCCATAGTATGTACAGGTAAGCAGCTTTTCCATTTCCTCAGGTGTAATAGGACGAGGATTTGAGCCTGTACAAGCATCTCCAACAGCATTAACTGCAATAGTGGCAACCTTTTCCTTAAACTCATCCTCAAGGACACCAAATTCCTTAAGAGTTTTAGGAATATTAAGCTTAACATTGTACTGGTCAATCTTGTCACAGAGTGCCTTAACACACTCGGCGTCAGTGCCCTCAATGCCTATGCTCCTTGCAATATCTGCATAGCGCGCCTCTGCACACTTAGCATTAAACTTAATAACGTAAGGCAGATAAATAGCGTTTGCACAGCCGTGAGGAATATGACCTGTTGAAAAGGCAGCGCCTGTCTTATGAGCCATTGAGTGAACAATACCCAAAAGAGCATTTGAGAATGCCTGACCTGCAAGACACTGCGCATAGTGCATCTGCTCTCTTGCCTTCATATCTCCGCCGTAAGAATCAGGCAGATAGTCAAATACCATATGTATAGCCTTTAATGCCAAAGGATCTGTAAATGGGCTGTTAAGTGTAGATACATAAGCCTCTATGGCATGGGTAAGAGCATCCATACCGGTATGAGCAACAAGCTTTGGAGGCATTGTTTCCGCAAGAGCAGGGTCAACAATAGCAATATCAGGTGTAATATTAAAATCGGCAAGAGGATACTTGATACCCTTTGAATAATCCGTAATAACCGAGAATGCCGTTACCTCTGTAGCGGTACCTGAGGTTGAAGGAATGGCGATAAATTTAGCCTTCTGTCTTAACTCTGGGAAGGAAAAAGGCGTAATAAGCTGCTCAAAGGTGGTATCGGGATATTCATAAAAAGCCCACATAGCCTTAGCTGCATCAATAGGAGAGCCGCCGCCCATGGCTATAATTAAATCAGGCTCAAACTCACGCATCGCAGCCGCACCCTTCATAACAGTTTCAACAGATGGGTCAGGCTCAACGTTTTCAAAAAGCTGTGTCTCAATACCTGCCTCCTTAAGATAGCCTAAAACCTTGTCAACAAAGCCAAAGCGCTTCATTGAGCCGCCGCCCAAAACAAGGATAGCCTTTTTGCCCTTAATGGTTTTAAGTACGGATAAAGCGTCTTCTCCATAGTAAAGGTCACGTGGCAAAGTAAATCTCATCATAATAAAAACCTCCTTAAAGATATATCCTCTTGATACAGCACCTAGTAGGCACTGTAATTATGTTATTTATTTAACATAATTATTATAACACCTACTTTATGTCATTACAAGAGCGATTTGCAATTTTAATAAAAAAATAATAAAATTAACATTTATGATGTAATATATTTACAAAATCTTAAAAATATGCAAAAATATGATTGAAAAATAATTAACAAAGTTAAGCCGTATTTTACGCATAAAAGGACTGCCGCAAAATTACGGCAGTCCTTTTATTTATTGTCCGTTTTCAAAATAATTGTGAGCAAGCTCCGTAACTTCATCAAGGGTAAAGCCCATATAATCGGCATAAATCTCATACTTACAGCCGTTTTCATACCAGTCAAGGGTCTGTATTTCCGAAAGCTCCTTATACAGGTCCGTTCTTTCAATAACAGCAGTACCCTCCTTTTCCTGACGGCGCTCAACAGAGTCCTCCGTCAGTTCCTCATCCTTTGGAACCTTATACAGGACACGATTTGCAAAAACAGCATTTCTGCCGTCAATCTCAACAGCCTCCCTTACGGATTCGGCAGGCAGTGAAGCGTTGTACTCATCCTCGGTCATTTTGTTTATCTTAAGAAAAAGTCTTCTTCCGTTTGCTGCAAGATGCGTCTGATAGTTGTAAATAACACCGTTATCCGTAATATCAACAGTTCTTAAAACAAACTTATCCGACAGCTTTTCAACCTGCATTGGCTCAAAGCCCAGCACCTGCGCAATAGGCGTCTTATCTGGCAGCTCAATGGGATCCACATCTGCCATATCCTCATTGACCGTCTCTGTTACAGCAGACACATTTGTGTCCTTACCGCCGCCTTCACTGCCTGATTTGCTGCTTTGAACCACCACTGCCAGCAGTATGCAGATAAGCAGTGCGGCACCGACTAAAACAAGTAATTCCTTTGGTATCTTTTTCATAATAAAACTCACTTTCCTTATTTATTGTAGGTTTTCTTAAGCCATTTACCTGTATGTGACAGCTCCGTATCACTCCAGTCGGAAGTCTTTTGGCAATCCGACGCTATAATGGCAGAGGACTCATTTTTATTGGATAAATTCCAGCAAATCCTGCCTATGCTGCGCTCATCAAGAAATTCCATCCACTTATCTGCCTCAGACTCATCAACGGCACCGTTTCCGCTGGCATCACAAATACCAAACTCGCTGACAAGCACAGGCAGGCCTGCATTTACCGCAGCTGCCACCTTGTCCCGATACTGTGACTTATGGGTTGCGGCATAAAAGTGAAAGGCATATACAATATTATCGCCCTGTAAAGGAGTTTTTGCTGCAATATCCACATCCTGTGACCAGGTAGGCGTACCGACTATTATAATGGCATCATTATCAACAGCTCTTATGGTGCTTATCATACTTTCCGCATAAGGCCTAATATCTCTGTCCCACTGAACATCACCGTTAGGTTCGTTGCAGATTTCATAGAGCACATTGTTATAATTTTTATACCTGCCCGCCATTTCCTTAAAAAAGGCTTCAGCCGCCGCCTTATCTGTATTAGGATTGCCGTTGTTTAAAATATGCCAGTCTATAACCACATACATACCCAGCTCCGCCGCATACTGAACACCCTCATCAACCTTTTTATGCAGGTCGGCAGTATAACCCTCACCTGCCGAAGAATACATGGCAAGCCTGACAGTGTTTGCCCCAAAGCTGTCCCTTAGGGTGCGGAAGCTCTCCAAATTAACATACTGAGGAAACCATGCAATGCCATGGGTACTTACACCTTTTATTACAAAGGGCTGACCGCTTTGGTTGACAATCTGCGTACCCTTAACCGACAGCTGTCCGTTAGCCTGAACAGGAGTACCCCCCGGGGCAGTCCGCTGCTGCTTTGGCTCTGCCGTAACAATCTGTGCAAGGTCACCGCCTGCCTGTCCTGCTGCCTTTAGGGGATTATCACCCGCTTTAACCTCCTTGCCGCCTGCATACAGCTTAACATCGGGGGGTGTTGTGGGATCGGCATCAAACTCACCTATAAAGCCAAAGCTAAGCTCGTTGCCCCTTTGAATTTCCTTATTATAATCAACAGCAGTCACCTTAAGGCTTTTGCCCTCAACGGTATAATTGCCGTTCCATAGCTGTGTAATTTTAAGTCCTGTATCAAAGCTTACCACTGCAAGCCAGTCATTTATTACATCGCCATTGTTTTTAATACTAATATCATACTGAGCACAAGTTTTTTCACCATTTTTCCATGTGCTGCCCTTAGTTGCGGTAACCTGCACGCCTGCGGCCTCTGTGGGTTCAAATGCCGCTGCAGCCGTTATGCTCTCGGTAGTCAGCTCCGCCGCTGTGGTTGTAACAACCGGTGCCGTAACGGCCGCCGCACCTCTGCCCAAATAAATGCCTGCCGCCGCGCCAAGCACAAATATTGCCACACCGCAGATTATACCCATTTTAACAGAAAAACCTTTCATAAGATACCCCCTATACCAATATATAGGTTTATTTTAACACAAATATACAATTCACGCAACGGCATAAATAAAAAATGCGGCAGTAATCCGCCGCATTTTTATTTACCCTCAGACAGCCTTATCATAGCCCTTTTTATCAATTTTATGACTATAACCAATATTAATGCGGCAATAAAGGTAATTATATGAAATAAAACATAGTTAATCATATTGCTCGCTCCTTCCGATAATATACGCACCCATTTAGTTAGCCTCCGCTAACTTAACTCTATTCTATCACCTGCTTACGGCTTTGTCAACCTTCAGGTTAATATTGTTGCATAAGTGTTCATCTGACAAAAAGAGCCGCTCAAAGTAACGGCTCAAAAAATCATATTAATTCATACCCTCATGTTCATAATTATTCCTTTGTGAATATATTATTTCCGTCAAACAAGACGTACCCTCATCTCTGTGTCTTACGTATATTTATTTTGACAAATCAACAAAAATATCGGATATTCTCTCATCATAGTCCTTACTGAAAGTATACAACGATAATATAACCTTATCATCATTATAAAAGCAATTCATATTTGTACCAATCGGTTTGTATGAATTTCTCCATAATAACAGCCTCTTATTAGTATAATATTTTATATTATTATTTTTTTTGAATGTATCAATGTTGCCTACGCCTTTTATTGTTATTGAATACCATACGTCCGAATAAAATTCATTTCTTTCAAACCTGCTTATTATTTCGCCCGAGCTTAATTTTATATTAAAGCATTCACCGATTAACATTTGGTTATCAAGATCTATATGAGTTATTGTTTTATTTTTTAAAATACCCATAAAACCTGTCCATATTATTGCAATTATTAATATGATTACTATTGCAATAAATATAATAGTTTTTTGAGTAATTTTAATAATTTTGCCCATTATATACCCCCCTATTAATTATTATACGCTTCTGAATCAACATCAATATCTATATAGTCTTCCTGCAAAAATTTCTCACCTTTCCGTCAAGGGTGTCAAGGCAAAAAACCGTCCCCTGTCATTTATAATATTTAGCAAATACATCATTTACCTGCTTCCCATATACATGACAATCTGCTATTGATAAGTAAACATAATCGTCATCATACAAAACAGAAATTCCATTACTTGTAGCAGGCATATATTTTAGATTTGGGTAAAAAGCAAAATTATCAATTCTGCTTACATTATCTATTGCATTTACCTGTGTAGCATATTCTTCAATATAATTGCTTTTATTCAAGTTTAATAATTCGTCTATATCGGTTAGTCCCTGCAGTTTTATAACAGTATAACCATCAATACACCAATAATATCCAATAACATTGACAATATGTACATCTTTCGGTAAAACAATATGATAAGCTTGCACAATTTCGGCAGACATTTCCGTACTTACAGGTTCAATCTTGTAGTTGTTAATACCACCAAACAGTTCACCACCTACATAAAAGTAGAAAAAGGACAACACTATTGTCAATGCTATTATAAATTTTAATATTTCCTTGATTTTTTTTGATTTCATTCTATATAACCTCCGTAGGGAGAATATATTTCATCCATATAATTTCCACTTATTTTTATTTCTGTATAGTCAGCATCTCTTTGTCCCTTTTCCCATGAAATATTTATCGAATATTCACCAATAATTATATATTCTTTTGCTAATCCACATTCATGTATAGATTGACGATAACGAAGCAGTAGAAAATTTAGGCAAGTAATTTAGCTAAATATGAGTGATAAACTACACTAGTAGTTAACTCAAATTCCCTTATGAAATTTTCACACCAGCCGCCCCTGTTTTGATGTCTTGTGTCCCCGTACCTTAACATCACTCATATTTATATAAAGCCTTATATACATCTTTGGCATATATATGCAAAGAATCTATTGACAAATAAATATGCTCATCATCGTACAAAACATTAATGGCTCC
>CALIRN010000207.1 GCA_938042265.1 uncultured Eubacteriaceae bacterium | reverse complement strand
GGAAACTCCTATGGATACAAGCTGGAAGGAATCAGCTGGATTCAAAACATATTAGATTATAGTTATGAATGGTCTGTGAATGGAGGAGTTTTGTTAACATTGGGTTGGCATATAGGATTCTATGTGTTGCTGCTGCTGTTCTGGGGGGTATCTACAATAAGAAAAGGCTGGAAATGGATTCTTCTATGGATACCAATCATATGTTATGATTTTGGAACTGCTTTATTGTTATGTGGTTCAGATTTTCGATTCTTTTCATTTAACACAGTTGTGACTTTACCATTACTTTTGGCAATGGTCTGCAGTAACAGAGAAGAAAGGGTAACAGGAAAAGAAAATGAAGTATTCGATTGTAATTCCGTGCTATAATGAAGAAAAAAATCTTTATAATCTTTGGGATCATCTGGAAAGATTAAGCAGAGATTTTTTTAATAAATACGATGTAACAATATATCCCATTTTTATAGATGACGGCTCACAGGACGGCACTCTTTCCGTATTTAAGGAGCTTGAAAAAAAAAGCGATAAAGTAAGCTATATTTCGTTTTCCAAAAATTTTGGTAAAGAGGCCGCAATTTATGCAGGACTTGAAGCGGCAAAGGGTGACTATGTAAGCATAATAGATGCGGATTTACAGGACCCGCCGGAGCTGCTTTTGGATATGTATGAAATGATTACTAAAGAGCCCTATGACTGTATTGCCACACGCAGGGTTGACCGTAAGGGTGAACCCCCAATCCGCTCGTGGTTTGCAAGGAAGTTTTACAGTGTAATGAAAAAGTTTTCAAATGTTGATATTATGGACGGTGCACGTGATTTCAGACTTATGACACGTCAGATGAGGGATTCCGTACTGTCTGTCAGTGAGAGAAACCGTTTTTCAAAGGGTATTTTTGCATGGGTTGGTTACAGGACAAAATGGATTGATTATGAAAACGTACAGCGCAATGACGGTAGCAGCAAATGGTCGTTTTTCGGGCTTGCACTGTATGCGGTAGACGGTATAGTTGCATTTTCAACATTTCCGCTTGCTATTTCAGCAATAATAGGCATTATTTTTTGTATACTGGCATTTTTATTTATACTTATAATTATTGCAAGAACTCTTATCTTCGGCGACCCTGTTGCAGGCTGGCCGTCAACAATATGTATAATACTGCTGCTTACGGGAGTACAATTTTTTTGTACGGGCATACTCGGCATATACATATCAAAAATTTATACGGAAACCAAGGCAAGACCCATATATATAGCAAGGGAAAGCTTAATTAAAGCACAGGATAAATGATTTTGGAGGCACTATGAAAGAAAATAAATTTAAACCCGGTAAAGGTTTTTATCTTTGGTTAATGGTTGGGCTTTTTATTTATACAGCCTTTGCAGGCGGATATACCCTTTTGACAAATGAAAATCAGAAAACCGTCAGTATAAGCAGTCTTTTGCGCAATTCGGAGCAGATAAGCTGTTCAGGCAGAACGCTTACCACAACAGGCAGCGACTCAAAGCTGTATTTTACGGCAAATACGGCTTATAACGTTAATTACATAGATATTTATGTAAGTAATCCAAGTGAGCCAAATATAGGCGCAAAGCTGTATTATGCGGATAAGGAAAACGGTTTTTCCGAGGGAAGAGCTACAGCTTTTTATCTTGTTGAGGGATATAATGAAATTAAGGTAAAAGGGGATGAATATCTCAGGCTTGATATTTCGGACAGGGCAGATGTAAGCTTAACTCTTGATAAAATAGTTTTGCGTGCGGCAGCAAATCCTATATATGCAATACCGCAAAGCCTTATTTTCTTTATGATTTTTTGGTTTATGCTGTATTTTGCGGCGGCATGGTTTGGTGTACACTATACCTCACTGCGGGGCGGAATAACGGTTTTGCTTGAAAGCATTTTTGCAGGCTTTCTTGTAACGGTTATGCTGTTTTCCCTGGGCAGGATAAGCTGCAGGCTTATTATCTGTGCTCTTACCCCCTTGACGGCGTTTTCTCTTGCCATAATATATCCAAGGATAAGGCTTGAAAAAATTAAAACAAAAATTTTTGTGCCTGCGGTACTTATTGTTATGACCGGTATTATGTGTATTGTGGGATGGAAAATGCTCAGTGCCATTCAGACTGATTTGGCTGCGGTATACTACAGTGCGTGGGAAATTGCGGAAAACGGCAGAGTTAATACCGTTTGTACCGGTAAAGAACCCTATAGATGGTTTTTTGAGGCATCCAATAATGATTACTTTGTGCGTTATCATACCAATCTGCCAATACTTGCAATACTCGGGTTATTTTATAAGGCGCTGTCAGCCTTTGGACTTACGGCACAGGATATACTCAGCAATTATATGAGTGTTTTGCTTAATATTGCCTTTATTATGGCAGGTGTAATATTTGGTATGCTTGCAGCTAAAAATTTATTTGGTAAAAAGGGCGGGTTAATTTATCTTATTATGTCGGCATTATTTGTACCCCTTTATATAAATGCCTGCCGCTTTTATACCGATACCATTTCAATGCCCTTTGTGCCGCTGGCACTTTGGCTGTATTCCGTTGATGACAGCCGCTTTAAATCACCGTATATAAAATATGTGCTTATTGGCTTTGCTATAGGCGTAGGTGCGCTTATAAAGGGAAGTATTATGGTAGTGCCGGTGGCGCTACTTATACAGCTTACCCTTAAGGCTGTTAAAAATATACGTTTTGCTATGGTTACAATTTTGGTTATGGTTGCTTTAAGCGGAGCTTGGGGCGTATACACCAAAAACTGCTCATGGATAGATATGAGTAATAACGATGCTTTGGAATTTCCTCTGACTCATTGGGTAATGATGGGCTTTAACAGAGACGTAAACGGAGGTTATTCTCAGGAGGATATGGAATATACCAATAAATATACCACAAAGGCTAAAAAGCAGAAAGCAAATATAAGAATAATTAAATATCGTCTTGGCAGCTTCAGCTCCTTAAGTGATTTTGGAGAGTATGAGTTTTCAAGAGCGGCAGATACATGGTGTGACGGACAGTATATGCAGGATAACCATATAGACTGGGGTTTGGAAAAGGGCAAAATATATGATGTTTTAACAGAGGGCAGGGCATTTTATGCCTGCTACAAGGTTTATATACAAATATTCTCCTACTGTATGTATATTTTTGCTGTGGCAGGCGCATTTTTGAGTCTTAAAAGGCCTAAGGCAGCCTATGGAATGTTCTTGAGACTTACCATGCTTGGGGTAATGCTTTTCTTTATGCTGTGGGAGTCAAAATCCAGATATATATTTAATTTTACACCTGTATTTATGCTGGCGGCAATCTATGGTGCAGAGGAAATTAAAAACAGGAAAATACTGATTAATTCAAGTATAAAAATAAATTTAGGAAAACACTGATTTTTTGTAAAGGAATAAAGAAAATGAAAAAATATCTATCAATCTTAATGGTTTTATTGATAACGGCAATAGTTGTTGCAGGCTGTACCTCTGATAGGACTGAAGCAACACAGGAGGCAGCTGATGTATCAGATGAGGATGCAAAGCCTGTGTTTACCCTGATTAATATGACGGATAAGGAGATACACGGACTGTATATTTCCGTCAGCAATATGGAAAATTGGGGGAGCAGCCTTTTAGGTAAAAATGAGGTGTTTCACAGGGGCGATGAAATGTCTGTTAAATATCCTAATCTGTCAGACAGTGAAATGTATGATATAAAGTGCGAGGACTCTAACGGAAATGCGGTATATTTTACAGAGCTTGCCCTTTATTCAGTAAATAAGTTAACTCTTACCGTTGATGAAAGCGGCAGAGCTGTTGCCGCAATTGAGGAAAGGGATATGGGTATCACTTCCGAAATTTCTGAGGGAGGTACGGAAGCAGAATATGAAGCAACCCAAATTGCAGAAGCAACTTCCCCTGAATAATTTCAGCAGGCTTAGTCTGCATACACGTTATTATCAAAATGTAAGTATCCCCATAAACTTAAGGCTGTCGTAATTTTTAATATGGCAGCCTTTTTCGGTTAATATTTTTAAACTTTTTGTCATTTTAAATAAATTCCATTTATTTTTGCCGATAATATATAATAAGGTTCGGTATAGAAAAAATCAAGAGAAAAATCAGGTGATGGTATGATAGCTAGTGTGAGTATAAACATTAAGTGCGGCAATTATCATCAGGTTAATTACAATTATACAATTTAAAATTTTCAAGCAAAATTACCCTCTATCGTATTTTTGTTAATATATAATATTACTCTATATAGTGAGGGTGTTGCAGTCTACTAAGTTTTGAACTGATTAGTTTTAGTTTTGCAGATTTATACTTTGGACCTACTCATGATACTAAAAAAGTAATATTATCTATTTCATTTGCTATTGTTGCAGCCTGCACTTACTGTCTTATCATTCCCCGATGACAAGTAAGCCTCCTGCTCCTGTGCAAATGCCGACAGAGGCGTACAGCCTGTGATAAACATCGCCATAAGGCATACGCTCACCAGCTTTTTCAGTTTCATAATGCCCTCCTTGTACTCCCTATAATATTTTTGTAAAAAAAATAACCGCATCGATATCTACTGGATAATCAAATGCGGTTCCGCCGTCATAGTCATTACTGACCTCAGACTGATAACTTTGCGACGTTGCCTTTCGGCAAGTTTGCCATGTGTTTTATTAAAATTCAAATTCTATCCTATACAAGGATTACTTGTAAATATTTTTTTTATTCTGTAGAATATGGCGTATTATATTTTAAAATCAAAAAAACGGGAATACAAAGTCCTCACAGCTATTATATTAATTCTTCATTAATTTTTGATAATACGAGCTGTACAATGCTCCTGCGGGGTTATGGGCAAGCACTCTATCCTTGGCAACAAGGGTGGTTACCGCCACGTTTGAGTACTTATAAAACAGGCTGTCGTGGCCTACGCACAGCCCCATAACAATATTTAAATCGGTTCCTTCTCTATTAAGGCTCTCCGCCTGCAGGATAGGGTTGCACATATTGGGGCCTATCTCCTTGCATTTTTCATCAATGCCTACAGTATCCTTGGGCGTTGCCCCGCATTTACAGCATATACCGTATACCTCAAAGCCATGGCTTCGGAGAATTTTTGTCAGTGCCCTTGTTTCGGCGATCAGTCCCGCACAGGTGGCAATGCCTATTTTCTTATAGCCCATCCTTTTGGCGAACTCAACAGTTTCCTCCACTCTGGTAAGGCGGCAGTAGCCCTCATATTCCACATTGGCAGCAGTCTGCATTATCTGACGGTTATTGTCCTCATCATATTTTTTCATAACTTCGGATTTAAAGTCAGGGTTAATATTTGCCGTGGGGCAAAAGCTTGGATAGCTTTTATTGCATACATCACAGTTTATAACGCCGCAGTCGGCGCAGGATCTTTTCAGCTCCATGGTCTACCTTCTTTCAAGGCAGGCGGCAAGAGAATTTTCAAATATATCAAGACCTGCTTCAAGCTGTGCGTCTGTTATTACAAGAGGCGCTAAAAATCTGATAACGTTGTTATAGGTACCCGCACCCTCAACAAGCAGACCGTTACTTGCGCATTCCTGTACCATAGCGGCTACAAGCTCGGGGTAAGGCTCTTTGGTTTTTGTATCCTTAACAAACTCAATGCCTACCATACCGCCAAGGCCTCTTATATCGCCTACAACAGGATACTTTTTACCCATATCCGCATATCTTGCCTTAACCTTGTTGCCAAGCTCCATTGAGCGTGCTGCAAGGTTATCTCTTTCCATAATCTCAATTACCTTAAAGGCCGCTGCACAGGCAAGGGCATTACCGCCGTATGTACCGCCGATTATACCGCCGGGGACAGCGTCCATAATCTCATCTCTTGCAATACCTGCGCTGAGTGGTACACCGCCTGCAATGGACTTTGCCGTTGCAATAATATCAGGAGCTGCGCCGGCCTCTTCCCAATAACAGGAGGCAAACATTTTACCTGTCCTGCACCAGCCTGACTGAACCTCATCTGCAATAAGAAGAATACCGTTTTCATCACAAATTTTTCTTATAGCCTTAACCCACTCGATTGGTGCGGGGATAAAGCCTCCCTCGCCCTGTAACGGCTCCATGACCATAGCGGCTATATACTCGGCAGGTGAGCATTCGTCAAAGAGCTGATAGATGGAGCTGATATAAAAATCAATGGCTTCTGACTCAGTCATACCCTCGGGACGTCTGTAAAGGTAAGGATACTGTGCTCTGTAAACACCGTCAGGGAAAGGCCCCATACCCTTTGAATAAGCCTTCTTAGCGGTCATAGACATGGTAAGCATTGTTCTGCCATGGAAAGCTCCTGAAAATACAATAATGTTGGGACGCTTTGTATAAGCCTTTGCAACCTTAACAGCGTTTTCATCAGCTTCGGCACCGCTGTTTGCAAAGAAAACCTTGTTATGCTCACCCTTTGTGGGAGCAATGGAGCCGATTTTTTCGGCAAGCGCCACGTAGCCCTCGTGGGTGATGATATTAAACATAGCGTGAAAATAGTTGTCAGCCTGTGCCTTAACAGCCTCCACAACCTCAGGATGTGAGTAGCCTATATTTAAAACGCCTACGCCGCCTACCCAATCAAGGAAGTAATTGCCGTCAACGTCCTCAACCATAGCCCCCTCGCCTCTTTTGATAACACATGGATAAGCACAGCCTACGGCGTTGGGTACGGACTTTTTGCGTCTTGCAATAATCTCGGCAGCTTTGGGACCGGGGACAACATCGGTTATAATTTTTGGTAATGCGTCTTTTAACATATATATTCCTCCGTTTCATAGTAAATAAAAAAAGCAAGGACATTTTTTGCTTCCTTGCTGTTATGCTATTATACTAGCAGAACATAAAAATAATTACAATAGCCCCAAAATACAAATTTTCAGCTTGATTTTTGTGCTGACGGCACATATACTTAAAAGAAACGGGGGTGTAGGCAATGATAACGGCAAGAGACTTTTATAATTCCGCAAGGGAAAGGTTTTCACTTAAGATAGTTGCGGGAGAAAAGGGACTTAACCGCCCTGCGGTATGGCTGTATCTGGCGGAGGATGCCGGCAGCTTTAGCTTTGTAAGGGGTGGTGAGCTGTCGGTGACCACCGGTATGTCAATTTCCGACAGTAGCGGCCTTTACGGCTTTATTTTGGCTTTGATTAATAAAAATACTTCAGGGCTTATTATAAATACTGGCAGGTATATTACAATGGAGCATATTACAGGGGATATAATTGATTTATGCAATAAAAACGCTTTTTTACTTATGACAATGCCATGGGAGATGCACCTGTCCGATTTAATGCAGACCTTTGCGGATATACATTTTAACAGCAGGCTTAAGGAGGATAGTCTGAAGAATGCCTTGACAGAGCTTTGTCACAGCCCTGAGGCGGCTGAGAAGCACATTGACTTTTTAAAATCACAGCAGCTTATGCCTTCGGACAGTTATACAATAGGGCTGATAAAAATTAAGGAGGCAGGCAGAGCAAAGCTTTTGCTCCACAGCCTTGTTACCAATATAGAGGATATTTTAATATTGGATGAAAGCCCGGTTATTATGCTTTTACATAATGCGGACAGAGATAAAATAAGACTGTATACGGAGCTTATCTGCAGTATGGCAGAAAAAAAAGGCACGGATATCTGTCTTGCCACAGGCTCTGTGGGATATGGCTATAAAAGCCTTTTCCAAAGCTATGCCATGGCAGATAAGGCTCTCAAAATTGCCGAGTATAAGGGTATCTCACATTTTGATTATGAGCTGTCGGGGATGTATTCGGTTTTTATGCACAGTGACAGTATCGGCAGTATAAAACGCTTTGCCTGTTACATGATAGGACCTCTTATGGATTATGACAGGGAGCATGACGGAAATTTGCTTGAAACCCTTATGGCATATATTAAATACAGAGGCTCATTTAAGGCGGTTGCCAATAACACTAATTGCCACAGAAATACCGTTGCCTACAGGATAGGTAAAATAAAGCAGATTTTGGATAATGATTTGACAGACGGAGAATATCTTGCGGAGCTTTCGTCAGCGGTGGCAGCGGCAGAATATGTTAAGATAATGGAGGGATAAATTTATTTTTTTAATCAGTATTTCCTTAGTTTTGGGCAATTAAAAAGGCAGAGCCAAGCTCTGCCTCAGACTGACAAGAGGATATAAAATATCTGTTTTTATTGATTACGGAAAAATTATCTTTTAATATCGTAATTCATATTCATAAGGTTACGGATACTCTTTGCATCATCGGTAATGTTTGCGTCACCGTGGATTGTATGCTTAAGCACACTGCTGGCAACTGCAAAATTAACCATATCCATAGGCTTATAATCGTTCATCATAGCGTAAATCAGACCGCTTGCAAAGGCATCGCCGCCGCCTACACGGTCCAGTATATTAAAGGTAAACATCTTACTTTCAAAGGTATGTCCCTCATACCACATAAATGCCTTCAGGCTGTTTTCACTGCCGCTGTGGGCGTAGCGTACATGACGGGCAATACATTTAAGGTTAGGGTATTTCTCAACAAACCGTCTGAATATTTCGTCCTGCTGCTCATAGCTTGGCTGTAAGGGGACACCGTCCTTATAGTCGCCCTTGCTGTGGTCCTCCTCATCCTTCCATAAATGATATGGCTCAATGCCAAGCAGTACGTCTACGTATGGTAAACAGCGGGTACAGAAATCCCTTGCCTGCTCCCAGCTCCACAATGCACTGCGGAAGTTGCCGTCAAAGCTGATAGTCATACCCTTTTCTCTC
>CALIRN010000206.1 GCA_938042265.1 uncultured Eubacteriaceae bacterium | reverse complement strand
TATTGTACTGAACTCAATTGGTCTTGTTTTACAGCCAAGCTCGCCTGCAAGAAGGTTTGCAAGAGTGCTTGCGGTACCGCCCAATGCTTTATGTCCAAAGCTGTCAACCGTTGCATTTGCTGCAGCAGCCTCGCACACATACTTTCCATCAGCAGTCTTTATACCCTCTGAAACAGCTACAACAACCTGCTTCTTGGTCTGCTGTATTTCCTTTACCTTAGTAACAAATTTATTAATATCAAATACTGTTTCAGGTAAGTAAATAAGGTCAACACCCTCACAGTCATCACCCTTTGCAAGAGCAGCGGCAGCAGTAAGCCAGCCTGCATTACGTCCCATAATTTCAACTACGGTTACTATATTGATAGGCTGAACAAGTGCATCACGTACAAGCTCCTTAAGAGTAGTACCTATATATTTTGCAGCGCTGCCATAGCCTGGTGTATGATCAGTAACGGCAAGATCGTTGTCAATGGTCTTAGGCACGCCCATAAAGGTAATATCTGTAATATTTTTTGCCTTTGCATACTCACTGAGCTGCTTAATAGTATCCATTGAATCATTGCCGCCGATATAGAAGAAATGCTGAATATCCAGCTTTCTTAAAACCTCAATAATCTTATCATAGGTTTCAGGGCTCTTTTCGTATGTAGGCAGCTTAAAGCGGCAGGAGCCAAGAAAGGCGGAAGGAGTTCTCTTAAGCACCTCAACCTCAAAATCACTTTTAATATATTCACTCATATCAATGTAGCGTCCCTCAAGTAATCCCTCAATACCGTTACGCATACCGTAAATCTTTTTAGCACCCCTGTCCCTTGCAGTTTTGAAAACACCTGCAAGAGATGAGTTAATAACCGATGTAGGACCTCCTGACTGTCCAACAATTACATTACCCATTGCCATAATAATAAATCTCCCTTCTATGTTTTTTATTTATTATACCAAAATATTTCAGTTGTTTCAATAGTTTTAATTGTCTAAAATATGTTAATTTTTAATTTTTGCTTGACTTAAACAGTTAATAACACTATATTATAAATAAACATATTTTTAAGGAAGGAGAATTGATGTGAGCTTTACAAATATACGTAAAATCCCCACACCTGAGGAAATCAGGAAGGAAACGCCCTGTACTCCCGAAATTGTGGCAACCAAAGCTAAAAATGACAAGGAGCTTGCAGATATCTTTACGGGCAAATCGGATAAGTTTATAGTAATTGTAGGTCCCTGCTCGGCTGATGATGAAGAGGCTGTATGCGACTATATGCGCAGACTTGCCAAGGTAAATGAGCAGGTAAAGGACAAGCTTTTTCTTGTACCCAGAGTATATACCAACAAGCCCCGTACCACCGGCGACGGCTATAAGGGTATGCTTCACCAGCCCGACCCCGAAAGCGAGCCTAATATGCTTGAGGGGCTTTACTCCATTCGCCGTATGTATTTAAGAGTTATTGAGGAAACAGGCTTCCCTCTTGCAGACGAGATGCTCTATCCCTCAAATCTGCCCTTTGTAACCGACCTGTTATCCTACATAGCTATCGGCGCAAGGAGCGTTGAAAACCAGCAGCACAGACTTATCTCCAGCGCCATTGATGTGCCTGTGGGTATGAAAAATCCTACAAGCGGTGACCTGTCCGTTATGTTTAACTCTATCCACGCTGCACAGTGCCCTCACGATTTTCTCTATAACGGCTATGAGATACGAACAAGCGGTAATCCTCTTGCCCACGCTATTATGAGAGGCTCCGTAAATAAGCACGGCAACAGCATACCCAACTATCACTACGAGGATTTAACACTTGCAGATAAAATGTATAAGGAGGGCAATTACCTTAACCCTGCAATCATTGTTGATGCAAACCACGCAAACTCACAAAAGAAATTTTATGAGCAGCCTCGTATCGTTAAGGAAATACTTAACTCCTGCAGCTGTAACCCCCATATAAAACAGGTAGTAAAGGGTGTTATGATTGAAAGCTATATTGAGGAGGGCAACCAAAAAATCGGTACCGAAAGCCACATATACGGCAAATCCATTACCGATGCCTGCCTCGGCTTTGAGGATACAAAAGACCTTTTGCTTTATATGGCTGATAAGCTTTAATATTTACAATCACTAAAAAGGGACTATCGCATTAAAACGATAGTCCTGATTTTTTACAGTTCTGCAAGCACCTCTACTGCCTTGCCAGAAACAATAACCTCAGTATGCTCATCAAGATAGGCCCTTGCCATTGCATTTGAAATATGCTTTGTTCCATACTCTGAAACAAGGGCTTCTAAGCCATCTGCCGTCATATTTTCCACACAATCATTTGCAATTGCAAGATAATACAGTCCGTCCTCCTTATAAAGGGTACTTTCACCCTCATATACAGGCTTAAGCTGTGAGCAAAGCCTTGTAACATCGTCAAGGCTTTCAAAGGAGTACAGGGATACCGCTCTGTCACCAAAGGAAATCTCCTCCGGCATATCCTCAACACACTTTCTGACAAACAGTCTGTCCCTTAAAGCCAACGGCACCATGCTCAGGCTTGCCTCCGTTGGCTCCTGGCTGTCCACCTTTGATACAATCAGCATAATTTCATCATGTCCAAGGGGTACAGCCTCAATCATTAAAGGGATATTTTCAGCAGAGAAATCAAACCTTCTTACAGCTTCCTCCATCATTTCCCTGAAAAATTCTTTAGCCTTTTCAGAGCCATAAGCGGCAAGCTCAGTAAGCTTAATATTACGTTCCTCCAAATCCCTACGGTTAAGCAGTACCTTGATTTGAGTATTACTAATTTTTTCTATCTTCATAATATCACAACCTTAAATTTAATCCCTAAAAATTCTCTTTACAATAGTATAAATAAATATATGCTTTTTGTAAAGAGGATAATTATGAAAAAACATAAAAGACTGTTTTAAGCAAGCATTTATTAATTTTTTCTTAACGCATTAAGGGCACTAAGCTTCATTGCACGTCTTGCAGGCAGGTATCCCGATATAAGCCCGATAACACTGGAAAAGCCCATTGCAGCCAGGCAAAGCCATAAGGGTATAACCGATACCTCCGCCCCCTCAACGCTCTGCATTTCAGATATAAAGGACAAGCCTACATTATTAAGTGCCGCGGATATGCCAAAGCTTAAAATCACACCTGCAAATCCGCCCATAAAGCCTATAAGCACAGCTTCAAGCAAAAACAGACGTTTAATATCTTTAAGCCTTGCACCTATTACCTTCATTACACCAATTTCCCTTGTGCGCTCGTAAATTGACATAATCATTGTATTGGTAATACCTATGGCAGCAACCAAAAGGGATACAAACCCTATGGCTCCCAAAAGGAGCTGTAAGCTGCCTGCAATCTTTTTCATGCCTGAAACGGAATCCATGGCACTGTATACCTCATATCCCATATCCTTAAGCTGTTGAGCAACTTCCTCCACATTGTCCATATCGACACATTTTACATAAGCGTTGGAATAGCCCTTGCTTTGAAACTGCTTAAGCTGAGTTTTTGTTTTATTTTCCGACTCCAACTTCATTTGATGCTTTCTCTGCTCAAGCTGTATTTTTTCAACAGCATCAATGGGCATAATAATACCATAGCCGTTATTAAACTCTTCACCGTAAATACCCACAACCTGAATATTATACGGTTTTATGGACTTATCCGCATTTCTGCCAGAAAAGTTATAGTCATAGCTAAGCTTAAGCTTTTCATTCATAACATCCATAGGTTCTTCAAGCTCATCGCCATCTCTGTAAAACCTGTCCTGCTGTCCCTTTTTGTAAAAGGATGTCAGTATCTCGGAGCCAAAAACCACATTCATACTGCCCTCGTCCGTTTCATTAAGGGAACGTCCCTGTGACACCTTATATCCCATATCCTCCATTGTTGCAGGATCTATGCCTGTTACGCTGAAATCTCCGTAATAATTGCCGCACTGTATATACAGATAAGCATCTGCCACAGGTGTTGCAGATTTAACACCCTTAATATTTTTAAAAGCCGCAACACTTTCCCTTGTCAGCTTAAGAGTGCTGTCCTCCGATGCCGCATCATTCCAGTAATCAGGGTTATAAACCTCAATTTTGGTAATATCACCCTTCATTTCAACCTGTTTTTCAAAGCTTTCATTCATGGCAATTCCAAGGGAAACCATTATTACTATTGAGGCTGTACCGATAATAACGCCAAGCACGGTTAAAAAGGTTCTCAGCTTTCTTTTAAAGAGGTTTTTTAAAGCCATTAATATAATATCAATACTACTCACTAAGCTCCATTTCCCTTCTCTTTTTAAGTTTACGCTTCACAAGCACTATAATTATTATGATAACAATAACCGCACCTGTACCAATGCCTATAAATACAGGCAGCCTGCTGTCAGCCCCCTGCGGAATTTCTTCACCCATACCCTCCTCAGGATACTCCTCCACAGGCATAGCCTCACCTACATTAACGGTAAAGTCCTGAACCTTTTCGTGCTTTTCTCCAGTTGAATCCTCATAGGATATAATAACCTTGCCGGAGCTGCTGCCCATATCTAGGGGTATTACTATTCCCTCATACATATCGCTTGCTCCTGCCTCCAGAGTACCTGCATAATAGGTAGCCGATGTAGTATCAAAGCCGTCTCCCGCAACGCGTACCATTACATTTGAAAGAGTTACCTTGCCTGTATTGTACAAATCAAATGCAATACTGAAGGGTTCCCCCGCATAGCCATCTGTCGGTACAATAATATCATTTGTTGTAAGCTCTGCCTTTTGTTTTACATTGATACCTACCAGCTCAGTAGATTTATATTCATTAAATTCCGCATCCTCATACTCAAAATTTACGTTAAGAGTATAGGTTCTTGCATCTGCATCAGGCACCGTAAACATACTGAAGGTATGTGTTACTTCACCCTTTGGCTTAATTTCATCAATATAATATGTATTTGAGCATTTGTCCGGTGTAAAAACATTGCCCTTTTTCTCGGTTTCTTCATCCACGGTTAAGTAAAGCTTTATATTTTTTACAGATTTAACCGAATGAGTATTTTTAAAGGTCATTTTTATATCAAAGGTTTTGCCCGCCTCAACTATGACCGGAGTGCATTCATATTGACTGATAATTATTTTAGGTGTTGAGGTCTTTTTATCCTCACCATCTTTGGAATCGTCATCCTTCTTTTCAGGATTATATATGTTGGCACCGCTGTACTGTACAAACTTTCTTGTTTCGTAGCCATCCTCGTTTTTTGTGCCTGTTTCATACTCAATTTCAAAGCTGATAGGATAGTTTTTTGTACCCGCCTCAGGTGTTGCTGCAAAATCAAACACAAAGCTCTGCTCCTGACCTATATCCAGAGCCTTAATCTGCTTAACGGCAGTTGAACGTGGCACAACCGCATTATCCTTATCGCCGTTTGCGGTTATAACCACATTTGTTGCCTTGTGTTCACCTGTATTTTTTACATTAAGCCTTACTGAAAATTTCTGTCCTACGGAATATGTACCCGACGGCTCACTTGCCGTTACGGTTAAATCAGCTCTTGCATTTTCCCGTTCATCATCTGCCGCAACATTAACATAATAGCCAAATTCCTTAATTACGTCCTTGCCTTCGTTATCAGCATAAGTCAGCTTATAGGTAAGCGGATATGAGCCTGACTTAATATCCTTTCCCGCAACAAGGTTAAAGGTAAGCCTTTCACTTTTTCCCTGTGCCAGCTTACCTATATTGCAGGTGCTGCTGCCGTTTTCCATACCTAAGGTATCCGCTGAAAGCCCCGTAAGAGCAACGGTTATGTTTTCCACATCGCAATTACCCTCATTTACAATATTTGCCGAAAGCGCAACATTTCCTCCCGGTGCAACCCTTTCCGCAGAACGCTGAAAATCCTTAAGCGTAACAGAGGCACTGGTAACCTCACCGCCAACCTTAATATACACGGTATCGCTGCCCGTAAAGCCGCTTTTATTATTTGCATTAAAGGTGTAATTAAGTGTCAGTGGATAAACACCGCTTTTCGCATTGTCATCAACACTGATACGCAGTTTAAGCTTCATTGTTGTGGTGTTCTGCAAATAGTATTTGGTATTGCTTCCATCAAGCACCTGAACCTGATATGGGAAATTACTTCCCGATGCCACAGGCTGTATAAGTATATTGTAGGCATAAAAGGAACTTACATTTTTAATTAAAATATCAACATCCTTTGTCTCACCTTTATTAAAGCTGACTATTCCGTCACTTGACATTTTCAGCACAGGTACGGGATTAACCTCATTACCCGGTGAATAATAGCTACTATCATCGGTATAATCACCGTCATCATAATCATCCGCATAAATATTTATACTTGTACACATTATTGATATAGCACTTATCAGCATAATAAAAAAAGCCAAAATTCTATTTTTCATAATTTTCTCCCTCCACGTTTTCAACCCTGCCATCACGTATATGTATAATAACGTCGGCATAATCCGATATTTCCAAATCATGAGTCACTATTATAAGAGTCTGTCTGTTTTCACGAGCCATACCCGTTATAAGCTCCATCATTTCTATAGTTGTTTTTGTATCAAGGTTTCCCGTTGGCTCGTCTGCAAAAACCACCTCCGGTTTATTGATAAAGGCTCTTGCAATACTTACCCTTTGCTGCTGTCCCCCACTCATTTCCGACGGCTTATGGTACATTCTGTCCTTAAGTCCTACGGCAGACAGCATTTTTTTAGCCTCCTCCAACCTGATTTTTCTTTTAACATTTCTGAAAATAAGCGGCATTTCAACATTTTCAACAGCAGTATAATCACCTAACAGATTATAGCTCTGAAATACAAAGCCAATGTGCTTCTGCCTGAAATCCGCAAGCTCCTTTTCCGTCATTTTTTCAACACGTCTGCCGTTAAAAATTATTTCTCCCCTTGTCGGCTTTTCCAAGCCTGCAAGCATATTAAGCAGAGTTGACTTGCCGGAGCCTGAGGTGCCCAAAAGACAGTATATTTTGCCCTTGTAGAAATCAAAGCTGACATCATCAAGCGCAACCACTCGTTCCCTGCCCATTGAATAAACCTTACGCAAGCCTTTTACGCTAATTACTCTCTCCACTTTTAACCTCCTTAGTATTTATATTACAATTTTATTTTACTACACAAAATATTACATTACATCACATTTGTATTAAGATTTTGTTAATTTTTAACCGAAAAAAACAATATTACGGCCCCGCCAATAATGCCGGCGAAAAAAGCTTGAATTAATCCTTTATTTATGCTAAAATAATAAAAATTACTACAAAATATTATTTTAAAATTTGTGTACATATATTATGGAGGACTTAATTATGGAAAATAAGCGCCACGGCATACTATACTGTCTGATTACCTCAATTTTTATAGTATGTCCCTTTGTAATCAGCTTTACAGCTAATGATGCGGGAACATATATACCGATTATAGCTCCGTCGCCTCAGCACCTTGAAATGGAAAAGGGCTTAATACTGTTTTTAGGCATACTGTTTCTTATGATTTCTCTGTCCAAATTTGTTGTATTAGACACAAAAAACAAAAGGCTTGCCAAATGTCTTGGGATATTTTTCTCCTGCTGTGTTGTAATGGGCAAAAGCTATGAGGCAATAAACTCCTGGGATTATATCTTCAGCTCTTTTTCAACTTTTATTGCCTCCTGCTGTATTATTGCAGGCTATGCCATAATTTTTTATTACCTGATAGGTACTTTATTTGTTTTAATGCAAAAAAATGATGATATTGTATTACAAAACCCTGCATTAAAAAAGTTCAGCAGCAGTATAAATAAATTTTTAAGCAAAAAAAGCCTGTTAAAATTTTGGTCAGGCTTAATGATATTATGGCTGCCATATTTAATTATTAATTATCCTGCCGTAATTCATGCTGACTCAGGTGTAATGCTCGGACAATATATGTACGGTACACTGCACAATCATCATCCTGTTGTTCAGACAATTATATGGGGCGGCTTTGTTGATTTATTTTATAAGTTATCAGGCTCATATAATTTAGGTGTTTTCCTCTTTGCCGCTATACAGTATATTTACGGCAGCCTTATATTTGCACTTCTGTTTGATTATGTATATAAAAAGGGATATCCTGTACTTATAATTTTATTTGCATTTCTTACCGTAGGTTTAATGCCTGCCTTTCCACGCAACGTAACAGCCGTATGCAAGGACTCAAATTATACGCTGTATGTGCTTTTTATGGTATGGCTTACAATAAAAACAACAGACTATAAAGAGGAAATAGCAAAATCAAAATATTATTTACTGCCTGTATGGATAATTACCGTACTGTTTGTTGCCTTTTCAAGAAAAAACGGTATTCACCTTATTATTTTATCCGTAATACCTTTAATAATATATTTAAGAAAGTGTAAAAGAACAGCATTTCTTATTTCAGCCGCAGTACTTATCGGCATTGGGGGATATTTAGGAGGAGAATTCGTTATCTCTGATGTATATAATATTGAAAACGATGATACGCAGGAAACCTATTCAATACCATTCCAGCAAACGGCACGTTATGTAAGGGAGCATGGCAGTGAGGTTACTGCCCAAGAGCGTGATACAATTGCGACTGTTTTAGATTATGACAATCTTTCGGAGCTATACAATCCTCAGATAAGTGACCCTGTAAAGAGCACTTTTAAAGCCGATTCAACCAAAGAGGATTTTAACAGGTATCTATATGTATGGTTTAATCAGCTTTGCAAGCATCCCGCAACATATATTCAGGCTACTCTTAACGGCATTTACGGATATTTTTATCCCGAAAATATCGGCTATTACTCCGACTTATTTTATATGACAATGTGTGTTGACGATACTAAAATATTTGCTCCCGAAGCACTTAAAAATGCCGCCGACAAACTGTGCGATATTAATATGAAATCACGTCAGCTACCCATAATCGGCTTATTTTCCAGTCTGGGCTTTTATGTATGGATAGATATAATTGCCCTGATGTATTTTATTGTAAACAAAAAAGATAAAAAATACATTGTTTATAATATGCCTGCGCTAATTACCCTGCTTATATGTATAGCATCACCTGTCAACAATGTAATGAGGTATGGTCTGCCGATAATATTTATTGCACCGTTTATGCTGTGTATGTGTTTTAGCAAAAAAAAATAACAAAATTTATCGGTACTTGATAAAATAATCTATTTTTGCTTTAACTTCCACTATTATTTTGCTAAATACGACATATAATAAGCTTATCGAAAGAGAAAAGATATTTCTTTTCATTTCGGTAAAAAACAAACAGCAGTTTTAAATAGGGAGGATTTTATTATGGCATCAAGCAACAGAAAGGCAATTCCTGAGGCAAGGGCGGCATTGGACAGCTTCAAATACGAGGTTGCAAATGAAATAGGCGTACCTTTAAAGCACGGCTACAACGGCGATTTAACCTCTTATCAGAACGGCTCAGTCGGGA
>CALIRN010000205.1 GCA_938042265.1 uncultured Eubacteriaceae bacterium | reverse complement strand
CTGATAAGGATAACATCTGCGCGTCCCTTTGCAACACCTACAGCTATTGTTCCTACACCTGCTTCAGAAACAAGCTTAACGGAGATACGTGCATTTGTATTTGCATTTTTAAGGTCGTGTATAAGCTGTGCCAAATCCTCAATTGAATAAATATCGTGGTGAGGTGGTGGTGAAATAAGGCTTACACCGGGTGTTGAATGTCTTGCCTTTGCAATCCAAGGATAAACCTTTTTGCCGGGGAGATGACCGCCCTCTCCCGGCTTAGCGCCCTGTGCCATTTTTATCTGAATTTCAATAGCATTTTGTAAATAGTTGATGGTAACACCAAAGCGGCCTGAAGCAACCTGCTTGATTGCGGAGCAACGTGAATCACCGTTTTCATCAGGAGTAAAGCGTTCTTCTTCCTCACCACCTTCACCGGTGTTTGACTTGCCGCCAAGACGGTTCATGGCTATGGCCATACACTCGTGAGCTTCCTTTGAAATTGAACCGTAGCTCATAGCGCCTGTTTTGAAACGCTTTACAATTGAATCAACAGATTCAACCTCGTCTATATTGATTGGTTTATCAACCGTACGAATATCAAGCAGACCTCTTATTGTGCAAAGCTTTTCGGTTGTATCATCCATCAGGTGTGCGTATTGCTTAAAAAGCTTGTAATCGCCCTCACGACATGCTTTCTGAAGCAGATAGATTGAGCGTGGGTTGTACATATGATACTCGCCGTCTTTTCTCCACTTATAGTCGCCGCCTGTTTCAAGTGCATCATTCTGAAGCAGTACATTAAATGCCTTTTCATGGCGTATCTTTGCTTCTTGCGCAATCTGCTTTAAGCCGATACCGCCGATACGTGTAACCGTACCGGTAAAATACCTGTCAACAACAGTCTCGTTAATGCCAAGTGCCTCAAAAATCTGTGCACCCATATAGCTCTGGATAGTTGAAATACCCATTTTGGACATAATTTTTACAATGCCCTTTGTAACTGCATGACGGTAGATTTCAACAGCCTCATCGGCAGACTTTGAAACATAGTCATTATCAGCCATATCCCTGATGGTTTCATAAGCAAGATAAGGGTTAACGGCATTTACGCCATAGCCAAGAAGTACTGCAAAGTGATGTACTTCTCTTGGCTCACCGGTTTCAAGCACAATACTTACCTTCATACGTGTACCCATACGTATTAAGTGGTGGTGAAGTCCCGAGCCGGCAAGGAGTGCGGGAATGGCACATTTGTTTTCATCTACACCCTTATCTGAAAGGATAATAATGTTATAGTTGTTGTCAATAGCAATATTTGCTGCCTCAAAGAGGTTTTCCATAGCACTCTTAAGGCCGCCCTTTTCATTGATATTGTAAAGCATAGGTATGGTAACTGCCTTAAAGCCTTCCATATCTATGGATTTAATTTTGTTAAGCTCCTCATTTGATAAAATAGGAGAGGTACTTCTTATTCTGTGACAGTTTCTGCCCTCAGGCTTTAATATGTTTCTTTCTCCGCCAAGGTAGGTGATTGTACTTGTAACAACCTGCTCTCTGATTGCGTCAATAGGTGGGTTTGTTACCTGTGCAAATAACTGCTTAAAGTAATTGTACAGAAGCTGAGGCTTTTCTGACAGAACAGCAATAGGTGTATCAATACCCATGGCGCCTATTGGATCTTCGCCCGTTTCAACAATGTTTTTAAGCGTTGTATCAAGATCCTCCCAGGTGTAGCCAAATGCCTTTTGACGGGTTAAAAGAGGTACCTTACTGTCAAAGTCGTTTTCCTTATTAACAAAAAGGTTTTCAATTTCAATAAGTCTGTTAGCCCAAAGCTCGCCGTAAGGATGCTGCTGCATTGCAGTTTTGATTTCGTCTGCAAGGTCGGACCACTGTGCTGATTTTTTGCCTGTTTTTACATCGTCAATATCTACAAGGTTTTCTTCAAGCCATTGCTTATATGGATGCTGTGATGCAATATTGGACTTTATTTCCTCATCAGAGATAATTTTGCCTGCTTTTGTATCAATAAGGAGCATTTTGCCCGGTTCAAGACGGTTTTTTGATACTATGTTTTCAGGTTTAATATTAAGTACGCCAACCTCGGAGGAAAGTACAACCATATCATCACTTGTTACATAATAGCGTGCAGGACGTAAGCCGTTACGGTCAAGCGTAGCGCCTACAACCACACCGTCCGTAAAGCCTATAGCAGCAGGGCCGTCCCAAGGTTCACCGTTGGTTGAGTTATATTCGTAAAAAGCACGCTTTGCCTCGTCCATACTTTCATCATTCTCCCAAGGCTCGGGAACAGCCATCATTACAGCCTGTGGAAGTGAGAAACCTGCAAGAGTAAGCATATGCAAATAGTTATCAAGCATAGCGGAGTCGGAGCCGTCCTCATTTATAACAGGATAAATCTTTTTAATATCATCACCGAACATATCGGTTTCAAATATTTTTTCACGGGCATTAGTCCAGTTTACATTACCACGTATAGTGTTAATTTCACCGTTGTGGATGATAAAGCGGTTAGGATGCGCTCTTTCCCAGCTTGGGAAGGTATTGGTTGAGAAGCGGCTGTGTACAAGTGCAATAGCCGTACTCATATCCAGATCCATCAGGTCAAGATAAAATCTTGAAACCTGATCAGGGGTAAGCATACCCTTATATACTATTGTACGTGATGAAAGTGAGGTAAAGTAAAAATAGCTGTCCTTTCCCTCGCCGCAATATCGGATTTCTCTCTCTGAGCGCTTAAGTATTACAAAAAGCTTGCGTTCAAAGTCAACACCCTGTTCAACATCGTTGGGTCTTTTAATAAAAACCTGTACAATATGAGGCATAGCCTCCTTAGCAGTTTTGCCTATACATTTGGCGTAGGTTGGCACCTCTCTGTAGCCAAGATACTCCATACCTTCTTCGGCAATAATTTTGGAGAGCTTGTCAAGGCTGCTCATTCTGGTTTCGATATCAGGGGAGAGGAAAAGCATACCAACGCCGTAATCACCCTCTTTAGGTAAGGCTATACCTTCGTTGGCACAGACCTTTTTCATAAAGCCGTGAGGTATCTGTATAAGTATACCGGCACCGTCACCTGTATCAGGCTCGCTGCCGACACCGCCTCTGTGAGCCAGCTTTTTAAGTATTTCGATTGCGTCGATAATAATATCGTGTGATTTTTTGCCCTTTATATTTGCAATAAATCCGATACCGCAGTTGTCATGCTCAAATTTGGGATCATAAAGACCTTGCTTTTGAGGTAATCCGTTATGCATCACATATCATCCTTTCTTAAATATATTTTTGAAATACTGTTTAGTATTTTCATAAAAATTGTTAATAGACACAAAAAGGTATCCTGTGGCATTAACCACATTGGGATTATGTCACCGGATACCTCATCGTACAAATACATTATACTACTGCTTATAATAAATTGCAAGCACTTTTTTATCAAATAAGTTTTTAAAATAACATTTTTTTGCTAAAAAATATTGGAATAAAATATAAAACACCCTAAAAAAGCATAAATCCAAACTATTTACTAAGATTGACAGTAATAATGTACTGGTTTATAATTAAAACAGAATTTTTGCATATAAGAGGAGGATTAGTATGAATTTATATCACTTTACATTGTCAACATCAAAGGAAAATATGTTTAATATTACAGGTATGGTTAATGATGCACTGAATGCCAGCGGTGTTAAAAGCGGTATTGCGGTGGTTTTCTGTCCGCATACAACTGCAGGAATTACTATTAATGAAAATGCAGACCCTGATGTGGTAAGGGATTTTTTAATCGGTATGGATAAGGCCTTTCCGGATAGGTCAGAGTTCCGTCATTCTGAGGGAAACTCCTATGCTCATTTAAAATCAAGCTGTGTGGGTGCAAGTGAAACTATTATTATTGAAAACGGCAGATTGTTGCTTGGCACTTGGCAGGGTATTTATTTCTGTGAGTTTGACGGACCTAGAACAAGGAGTTTTTATGTTAAAATAATAGGGGAACAATATTGATTATTTTAATTCACGTTATAAAAAATAATTGACATTAATACCCTGTTGGGATATAATTTAAAGGATATTGATATATTAGTACTACTATATTTATAATGAAGGGACGATAGTTGATGGCTGACGAAAAGAAAATTATACTTACCTCCGAAGGTCTTAAGAAATTGGAGGATGAGCTTGAAAATCTCAAAGTTGTAAGACGAGCTGAAGTTGCTGTCAAAATTAAAGAGGCAAGAAGCCAGGGTGACCTTTCCGAAAATGCTGAGTATGATGCAGCTAAAGAGGAACAGGCTGAAATAGAATCAAGAATTATTACTATTGAAAAGATGCTCCGTAATGTTGAGGTTATTGAGGAAAAGGAGCTTAACAAAAACAAAATTAACTTAGGTAATACCATCAAGCTTTACGATGAGGAGTTTGAGGAGGAGGTTGTATATACACTTGTAGGCTCAGCTGAGGCTGATCCACAGGCAGGCAGAATTTCCAATGAATCTCCTTTGGGTATTGCACTTATCGGTCATGGCGTTGGTGATGAAATTGATGTCAATGCTCCCGATGGGGTTGTAAAGTTTAAAGTAATTGAAATACAGTAATTATTACAATTAGGAGTAAATGAAAATGGCAGAAAATGAAAATATAAAGAGTCAGCAGGCTTCGGAAGGAAAAGCGCTTGCGGAGCTTTTAAGAATAAGACGTGAAAAGCTTGCGGATTTACAGTCCAACGGTATGGATCCATTTGAAATAGTTAAGGCTGATGTAACTCATCACAGTATGGACGTAATTAACAATTTTGAGGAGCTTGAAGGCGAGATGGTATCTGTTGCAGGTCGTCTTATGAGCAAGCGTGTTATGGGTAAAGCAAGCTTTTGCAATATCCTTGACAGGGATGGCAATATTCAGTGCTATGTTACAAGAGATGACCTTGGTGTTGAACAATATCAGAGATTTAAAAAGCTTGATATTGGTGATATTATTTTCATCAGCGGTCAGGTATTTAAGACAAAGACAGGTGAAACCTCAATACATGCAAAGGAAGTTACTCTCCTTTCAAAGAGCCTTCAAATTCTTCCTGAGAAGTTCCACGGGCTAAGCAATCAGGATTTAAGATACCGTCAGAGGTATGTTGACCTTATTGTAAATCCTGAAGTAAGGGATACCTTTTTAAAGAGGAGTGCGATAATTAAGTCTATAAGAAACTTCCTTGACAATAAGGAGTTTTTAGAGGTTGAAACACCTATGCTTCAGACTATCCCCGGTGGTGCTACTGCAAGACCGTTTATTACACATCACAATTCACTGGATATTGATATGTATATGAGAATAGCGCTTGAGCTTCCGCTTAAAAGACTTATTGTAGGCGGTCTTGAAAGAGTTTACGAGATTGGACGCGTATTCAGAAATGAGGGTATGGATACAAAGCATAACCCTGAGTTTACACTTATGGAGCTTTATCAGGCATATACTGACTACTATGGAATGATGGACATTACCGAGGCTATGATTAAGCACGTTGCTCAGGAGGTTTGCGGTACACTTAAAATTAACTATCAGGGTACGGAAATTGACCTTGAAAAGCCTTTTGAGAGAATAACAATGGTTGATGCCGTTAAAAAATATTCAGGTGTTGACTTTGATAATATTGAAACTCTTGAGCAGGCAAGATCTGTTGCTAAGGAGCATAATATTGAGTTTGAGGAAAGACACGGCAAGGGTGATATACTCAATCTGTTCTTTGAGGAATATGTTGAGGAAAAGCTGGTTCAGCCTACTTTTCTTATGGATCACCCGGTTGATATTTCTCCTCTTACTAAGAGAAAGCCTGATAAGCCTGATTATACAGAGCGTTTTGAGCTGTTTATTGTAGGACGTGAATTTGCCAATGCCTATAGCGAGCTTAATGACCCAATTGATCAAAGAAAGCGTTTTGAGCATCAGGAGGAACTGAGAGCTCAGGGTGATGATGAGGCAAATATGATAGATGAAGATTTCCTTACTGCTCTTGAATATGGTATGCCACCTACAGGCGGTATGGGTATGGGTATTGACAGACTTGTAATGTTTTTAACAAATGCTTCTACAATAAGAGAAGTTTTATTATTCCCGACAATGAAGAGCATAAAGGACAATTAGTTTCTATATCTCTCTATATAGTCGCTGGCAGAAGCGTACAGAGGGTGAATACACCAAAGGTTACGCCAATTTACGCCAAACTTACGCCACGAAATGCACCAAAATTCTGCGAATGACTGTCAGCGATTGCTACGAACTATAAAGAACTATGCCCGTTGCCCCTGAAGTGCAGCGGGCTTTTCTTTTGTCTATACGAATTTATATATTCTCTATTTTCCGCCTCTGTTAAATTGAATATGATTATACCAAGCCTATCGAGAAATCGGCAGGCTTATTTTTTGCCTATTTTTAGGAAACAAGACTGCTTGATAAAAATTTTTATTTTTTTGAAAAAGGGGGTTGGGTTTTTTAAAAAAATGTTGCGGCTAAGGATTGAGGAGCAAAAATCGGGCTTCCGATTTCCTCACGGTTCTTTGAAAATTGAATACACATTCATCAGGTATGTTCCTATGCGGAGGAGAAATCCGAAGCCGAATGAAAATGCGCCAAGACCTGCCTGCCCTTAATGGGTTATCACGGAAAGCAAGGCAGCGAGCGATTCCGAATTATTCTGAAATATCCGGTTGCTACGGGTAAGGCGATGACACTGCATAGGTATAATGATACTTCCCTACGGGGCTGGCGGAGAACCCGGCAGAGGTGAGAGTCCTATGGAATCAGCTCGCAACTGATCGCCTGATGATTTCCTTTTATGCGTTTGGGGGACGAGGTCGAATTAAACGCAAGTACATAGCCATCTTCGGATGGTTATGAATTAACGAAGAAGGAGGAAAAGCCAAATTGAGTGAAAGCAATTCTACTGTTTGCAAAACGATAGCTATATGCAATCAGAAAGGCGGAGTGGGAAAAACGACTACCGCCGTGAATTTAGGTATCGGACTTGCAATGCAAGGAAAAAAGGTTTTGCTTGTGGACGCAGACCCACAGGGCGATCTAACGACTTGCCTTGGGTGGCAGGATACAGATGACCTGTCCATCACATTGTCGGACAAGCTCTTGTCGGTAATGAAGGACGAAAGCGGAAATCCAACGCAGGGCATTCTCAGCCACGAAGAAGGCGTTGACCTTGTTCCGTCTAATCTTGAACTGTCATCTTTGGAGATGAACCTTGTGACAGCAATGAGCCGTGAATCGGTGCTGAAGAATTACCTAAGCCAAGTGAAGAATGGGTACGATTTTATTCTTATCGACTGTATGCCTTCGCTCGGTATGATTACTCTGAACGCCCTATCAGCGGCGGACAGCGTGGTTATTCCCGTACAGGCACAATATCTTCCGGCAAAAGGAATGACACAGCTTCTCACTACCATTACAAAGGTAAAGAAGCATATCAATCCAAACCTGAAAATCGACGGCATATTGCTTACGCTTGTGGATAACCGCACGAACCTTGCCAAAAGCACGGTAGAAGCACTGCGGCAGAACTTTGGGAGCAGGATTAGGATATACAAATCCTCAATTCCCGTTGCCGTGAAAGCCGCAGAGGTTAGTTCAAAGGGCAAGAGCATTTACGCCTATGAGCCAAACAGCCCGGTTGCTAAGGCTTATGCCGATTTTACGAGGGAGGTGTTAGCCGATGGCAGGCAGAAAGAGCGACTTCACGCTGTCAACGAAATCTCTCGATGACCTGTTCTCCACACAGGAGGAACGGGACGAAGCGAAGCTGTCGAAGATTTATGATATTCCCCTTGAGCTGATCGACGATTTTCCCGACCACCCATTTAAGGTGCGGG
>CALIRN010000204.1 GCA_938042265.1 uncultured Eubacteriaceae bacterium | reverse complement strand
GGCTTGATAAGTCGGGATTAACAGCGGTGGTAAGCCGCCTTATATGGTATGGCTCCAAAAACATACTAAGCAGTTTATGCTCTTCAGTATGCAGGTCAATAATGATAACAACAGCTATAGGGATAATAACAGCAAGAGCAATAAAAATATATTTATAGCTGATGCGGCCGGTAAAAAGCAGTGTTATCATAATAGCAAGCGTAACAAGGCTTGCTGAAAGAGACGGCTGCTCCTTAATAAGCATAAACGGTATAAGTGTAGAAATAAAAATTGCAACCAATATACTTATATTATTAATCTTTTCTCGGTTTTTGTCAATAAATTTCGACAAATAAATAATCATAAATACCTTTGAAAATTCAGAAGGCTGTATACCGAAAATCCAACGTTTTACTCCCGTACCGTCATCTCCGCCAAACAGCAGCACCAATATAAGTAAAAATATATTAACCCCGTAAATTATCAAATAAAACCTGCTTATAGTGCGATAGTCGATAAATGCTGCACAGAGCATAAGCATTGAGCCTGTGGCAAACCATACCATCTGACTGCGGAATTCACCCTCAGGACCGTTGATATTTATACGAGTTGCGCTGCCGATTATTACTATACCGAAAATGACAAGTGCAAAAACTAATAATACAAGCAAAAAATCAAATGTTTGTAATTGCTTTTTTGTAATCAAATACAAAACCTCTCTTTATGCTTTATTGCTTTTATGCATACTCTTGATTGGAATATTTGCGTAAAGCATAGGCACATTTACGCCTTTTTCTTCTGACATGGTTTCGGTTATGTTAATATCAAGCTCGTCTTCATCAATTTCCATATAATTTGATATTACCCTTATTATATCTGTTTTAAGCATATCCAGTACCTGAGTGGAGCAGTTTGCTCTGTCATGTACAAGCACAAGCTTTAATCTGTCCTTAGCAACATCCTTAGATGCATTCTTCTTGTTAAAAACTCCCCAAAAATCAAACATAATATCACTTCCTTTTAATTTCCCTTGCGGAATAATTTTTTAATTTTGCCCATAAGCCCTCTGCCTTCTTCAAGATCAAGCAGAGGTACTTCATTACCTAAAATACGCTGCACTATATTTCTGTAGGCCTGACCTGCAAGAGAATCATTGTCAGTTACCGCCGGTTCACCGCGGTTTGACGAAATAACAATGCTTTCATCATCAGGAACAATACCTAAAATATCAACTGCAAGGATATCGGTGACATCCTCCATAGTCATCATATCGCCTTTTTTTACCATATCAATACGTATACGGTTTAATATAAGCTTTGGGTTGCGAAGCTCATTTGCCTCAAGCATACCGATAATTCTGTCGGCATCACGGACTGCGGAAACCTCAGGAGTGGTGACAACAAATGCTTTATCTGCACCTGCAATTGCATTTTTAAAGCCCTGTTCTATACCTGCGGGACAATCAATAATAATGAAGTCGAAACCCTCCTCCTTAAGGTTTTC
>CALIRN010000203.1 GCA_938042265.1 uncultured Eubacteriaceae bacterium | reverse complement strand
ATCAAAAATTCTTATAATATCAATACCGTTTTCAATGCTTTTTCTTACAAAGGTTTCAACAACATCATCGGGATAGTTTTTGTATCCCAATATATTCTGACCTCTTAAGAGCATCTGAAGCTTTGTATTTTTAAATGCGGAACGGAACTTGCGCAGTCTCTCCCAAGGATCCTCCTTTAAGTATCTTAAACAGGAGTCAAAGGTAGCGCCGCCCCATACCTCAACGGATGAAAAGCCAATCTCATCCATTTTGTTAAGTACAGGGAGCATATCCTCTATACGCATTCTTGTAGCTATAAGTGACTGCTGACCGTCACGCAGTGTACAATCGCAGATTTTAATTGCTTTAGACATTAATTTCAAACCTCCTCTGTCAATTACTTCATTAACGACAGGAAAATACCTGACGCTACGGCTGAACCGATAACACCAGCAACATTAGGTCCCATAGCATGCATAAGCAGATAATTGTTTGGATTTTCCTGCTGACCTACCTTCTGTGCAACTCTGGCTGCCATAGGTACAGCAGAAACACCTGCGGCACCTATAAGCGGATTAATCTTTCCACCACTAAGCTTACACATAAGCTTGCCCAGCAATACGCCTGCTGCTGTTGAAAGTGCAAAGGCAACAAGACCAAGACCCAAAATCATAAGTGTATCAAGCTTTAAGAAGGTATCTGCCCTGGTAGTTGCGCCAACGCTGACACCGATAAAAATACTTAAGCAATACATGAGCGCCTCCGACGCATGGTGAGCAAGCTTATCCGTAACACCGCTCTCACGGAAAAGATTACCAAGCATAAGCATACCTATAAGTGAGGCTGTATCGGGAAGTATCATAATAACAATAATTGCAGTAATTATAGGGAAAAGAATCTTTTCTCTTTTGGATACAACCCTAAGCTGCTGCATCTGTATGGAGCGCTCCTTTTTAGTTGTAAGCAACTTCATAATAGGTGGCTGAATAATAGGTATCAGCGCCATATATGAGTATGCCGCAACCGTTACGCTTGAAAGAATATGCGGAGCAAGCTGAGTTGTTGTAAAAATAGCGGTAGGACCGTCCGCACCGCCTATAATGCCGATAGAGGCAGCCTCCTCAGGAGTAAATCCAACCAGAAGTGCGCCCAAAAATGCCGCAAATATACCAAACTGAGCCGCCGCACCCAAAAGAAAGCTCTTAGGGTTTGCAATAAGCGGTCCAAAATCGGTAAGCGCACCTACGCCCATAAATATAAGCGGAGGGAAAATACCAAGCTCATCACCCTGGAATATGTACCAAAGCAGACCGCCCTTGCCCGTAGAGCTCTCTGCAGGTGACATCATAAGGGTATTGCCGGGAATGTTTGCAAGGAGCATACCAAAAGCAATCGGCAAAAGCAATAACGGTTCAAACTGCTTTGCAATTGCAAGGTAAATAAAAAACAACGCTACTGCAATCATAAGCATAAATTTATAATTGTCTCCCTGAAACAGCATATAAAAACCTGAGCTTTGTCCAAAATTCTCCAAAGCCTGAATAATCGAATCAACCATTTAAACCAACCCCCAATCGGAATCAGCCCTGAACAGTAACCATAACATCGCCCGAATTAACAGTATCACCCTTAGAAACGTTGATTGAGGAAACCTTACCTGCACCCGGAGATACAATTTCGTTTTCCATCTTCATAGCCTCAAGAATAATAACAACCTGATTTTCCGCTACGTTATCGCCAATGTTTACCTTAATGTCAAGCACTGTACCAGGCATAGGAGCAGTAACCTTAATATTACCCTCACTACCGCCTGTTGCCGGTGCCGGAGCTGCCGCAGGAGCAGGCGCAGCTGCCTGTGCAGGAGCCGCTGCAGGTGCAGGACTTGGTGCTGCTACAGGTACGGGAGCAGGACTTGGCACTGCCGCTGCAGGTGCTGTAAAGCCGCTTACCTCCTCAACCTGTACATCGTATGAACAACCGTTTACCGTAACTCTGAAATTTTTCATTTTTTAATCCTCCTTAATATAAGCTATTTTGCTGCTGTTCGATAGCTTCCTGATTCCAATTACCCACACGTCTTATTCTTCTTACAACAAGTCCGTCCGTGCCTGTACCCATAGCAGCAGCAACAGCCGCAGTAATTACCGCAACAAGCTCCTTATCATCAATATATTTCTGTACGGGAGCAGCTGTAGCAGATGTTTTAACAGGTATAATCGCAGGGGCATGCGCAGGGGCTGCCACCTTTGGTTCAATCTGCTTATTTTTATCTTTAACAAGTACAGAAAAAATAGCAAGAAGCAAACATATAACAATAAGCACCAAAAATACAATGGTTATACCAAGCACCGTTGTCATTACGCCAATATCCATATTTTCAAAATGAAAATGTCCGTCAACAGTGGTAGGTATTGAGTCCAGCTTAAGTACAGCATTACAAAATAATCCGCTCATTACCGTCACCCCTTAAAATTCAATGCAGGAATGCTTTCTTGCAGGCTTTGTTTCCCTCTTGGTCAAAAGCATTTCAACCGCGCTGATAAGTCTTTTTCTTGTGTTGGAGGGTACAATAACATTATCAACATAGCCCTGTGCCGCAACACTGTATGGAGATGCCTTTTCATCATACTCCTGTGCACTTGTGCCAAGCACCTTAACCTGTGCAGTCTTGTCCATAAGTGCAAGCCTTGCAGACGGCCACGCATATACAATATCCGCACCTATGTGCTTTGAATTCATAATAAGATAAGTATTGCCTATACCGTTTCTGATTACTACATTAATCTTAGGCACCGTTGCATTTGTAAAGGCGTATAAGAGCTTGGCAGCAAGGCTTACAATACCGTTGTGCTCCTGTTCAAACTCCTTTTTATAGCCCTTGGCATCCGTAAGGGTAATTACAGGTATATTAAAGGCATCGCAAATATTTACAAACTCACCGCTTTTATGGCAGGCAGAAAGGCTGAACAAGCCCGTACAGGCAATAATGCCTGCCGTAATGCCGTCAAGCTTAATAAAGCCTGTGGTTACATTATCCGCAAAGCCCTTGTGTATTTCAAAGAATTTTGCATTATCCGCAATGGAGGAAATAATATATCTCATATCAATTTCATCATCGTCATTTTCAGGCACAATAGTATTAAGTGCCTCATCAACCCTGTTAAGGTCATCCGTTACCTCTGAAGGCATTACACCGTCAAGATTGTTATCAGGCAGATATGACAGCAAATCTCTTGCAACCAGGTAACACTCATCCTCCGTCTTACAGGTACAGTGAACAAGACCTGTGCTTCTTTCATGGGTAGAAGCACCGCCAACAGAGTCATAAGTGCTGGTTTTACCCTCAAGACCTCTGAATACGGATGGACTCATCATAAACAGCTTCGCATTCTCCTCTGACATAATAACAAAATCAGAAAGCATTGGGATCATACTGCTTACACCCATACAGTCACCCACAACAAGGCTTATCTGCGGAATAACTCCACTTGCACAGCTCTGATTTTTAAACATCATACCGTATGCCTCAAAAGCATCCAGCCCGTCCTCAATTACCACACCCTTAGAATCCATAATACCTATTACTGGCGCACCCATTTTCAGGGCAAGCTCGTAAATATTACCTATCTTCTTTGCGTGGTCATAGTTAACCGCACTCTCCTGTGAATAAGCATAAACAAGTCTGCCGTCAATGGTGCCGTAGCCGGTTATAACACCTGCCACATCATTATATCTGCCTATTTCCACAAAGCTTCCCTCATCAAAAAGCTTTTCGGCTCTGATACGTGCAATGGTAGGCTCTTGGCTGCGCTTGGCAATAAGCTCATTTACTTCATCAAGTCTGCTCATTCGATACACCTCCAAAAAAAATTTGCGAATAATTTTCTAAAATTGTTGTAATTATACATAATTTATTGTACTATAAAATAGAAAATATTCCAACTACTTTTTAATTTATGTTCCATATAGCATTAATGCTATAACCCTATAGATTTTTGAAAAATCTGTTATCCTACAGGAGGAAAGAAAAATGGATTTAAAACAATTTGAGTATGTACTTACCATTAATGAGGAAAGGAGCTTTTCAAAAGCGGCAAAAAGGCTTTTTATTTCACAGCCCTCCTTAAGCCAGTATATAAACAGGCTTGAAACCCAACTGGGGGTTATCATATTTGACCGCAACACCACACCCCTTACCCTTACCTATGAGGGTGAGCTTTATATTGAAACGGCTCTTAACATTATGAGCATACTGGATAATCTACAAAAAAAGTTCGATGATGTGTCAGACCTGAAAATAGGCAGACTTAACATAGGTCTTACACCCTCTAAGGCAAATAACCCTCTGCCTGCTATTTTACCCGTATTTAAGGAAAAATATCCCGGTATAGATTTTATTATAACCGAGGCCTCCTCCTCTGAGCTTGAGGAAATGCTTTCCCACAGTATGGTGGATTTATGCCTTATGAACTTACCTATTAAGAGTAAAAATATTGAATACGAGGAAATTCTTTCGGAAAAAATGTATCTTGCGGCACCTCCAAACTATAACGGGCCTACAACGGACAGAGGCGAGAAATATCCCTATATAGACATTAAGTGTCTTGAAAATGAGCCTTTTATTCTGCTCCATGCAGACCAGCGTGTAAGGCAGATTGCCGACAGTGTTTTTGCCAACTCCGGAGTTAAACCAAAGGTCTTGCTTGAAACATCCAGTATTGAAACTGCCTTAAGGCTGTCCGCTGCCGGTATGGGCTTCTGCTTTGTACCCGAGTCCTATATTGAGTCCTCCGGGCTTGTACACCAGCCTAAATTTTATGGCTTCGGTGAACCCGCATTTTCCTGGACGCTTGTAATAGCCTACAGACAGAACGCCTATCGTACAAAGGCAGTAACCGCCTTTGCCGACATTGTTAAGAAAGTTATCGGAAAGAAGGATAATTGCTAATGTATACTTTTTTGGATTTTGAATTTAATCAGGCATTTGATTTTACCAATGAGCCTGTAGCGGTTAATGAAAACTGCCGTTTTGAAATTATACAGATAGGCGCTGTACGTATGGATAAATACTATAATATTATGGATGAAATAAGCATTTTAATTAAGCCTGTAATTTATCCCCGTATGCATCCCTATGTCACCCGGATTACCGGCATTACTGCGGAAAGCCTAAAGGACAAGCCCTCCTTTCCTATGGCATATAAGCAGTTCAGAGATTTTATGGGTGATGATAAGCTGCTTTGTACCTGGGGAGCAAGTGATATTAAGGCTCTGTACCGTAATATGATTTATCATAACGTGGCACAGCCTCCGATACGAATTGAGTATATTGACGTACAAAACATTGCCACAAAACATCTTAAATTCAGTCAGGGCGGCAATATAGGGCTTAAGCATGCCGTAGAAGCGCTTAACCTGCCTGCTGAGGAACAGTTTCATGACGCCTGCTGTGATGCTCTTTATACGGCAAAAGTATTTAAGGCAATAGCTCCCAAAAAACCTGAAATTAAAATATTTAATTCAACTCATTTAAAAAAGAAATAATCATAAAAAATGCACAGTAAGAGTTATAAAAGCTTATACTGTGCATTTTTATTAATGCCAAAGTCCCCAAAACAATTTTTTAATCCAGATTACCTGTTTATATTCCTCATAATAGGCCGTAACAACCGCAACAGGCAGACCCAGCTTTTCTGCCGCCTGTTCCATGGTATAGCCGCCATATTCTATAATTCGCATACATCTTCTTATGGCGATTTTATCCTTGATTTTGTTATTATTTCTCATTACTTACCCTTTCTCATTTATATGTACCGTTTTCAAGCATAGGCGTAATAGGGAAAATATATGAGCCATCAAGCGCCTTTTGCAGAATTGATGCAGCATCATTTGCAGTAAGCGCACCGTCACCTGTTGTATCGGCTATATACATAAATTTATCGGGGTACTTTTCCTCGCAGGACATTTTAAAGCTGCTGTCAAGAGCCTTTTGGAGCACCATAGCAGCGTCTGCCGCAGTCCATGAGCCATCAAGATTTACATCACCTGCAGCACCTGTTATAGCTGAGGTTACTGCCTCACTGTCCGTTTCAGTTTCAGTTGTGTATTCCGTATTTGTCATAGTCGTGCTTTCCGTATAGGTTATGGTCGTACTTTCCGTTGTTTCAGTATCGATTTCCTGTTGTCTTTCACCATAAAAGGCATATATGCCCGCACAGGCACCTACAAGTCCAGCATTATAATCAAGTGAAACCTCATTATACTGATAGTCAGCGGTAACATCCTTATGCTTGTCATTTTTATCCGGTCCGCCTACCAGTGCACCGTAAAGCACATACTTATGAGAGGATTTGTCATTTGCATCACTTAAGCCCGAAGCCGCCGCATGGTGCGGATATTTAACCGAATTTTCACTTATACCCGTAATATAGCAGGTTTTTGAGGTATTATCACCAAGCAGATAATCCATTTGGGATTTTGCCCAATCAGCATATCTCATATTGCCCTTATGCTTTGCGTAAATCAAGGCTATAAACTGTGCATTTGTATTATACCTCGCAGAACCCCACTTATCTATGCAGGCATAGCCCTGAGGGGAATTATAATTTGTCTGCCATATATCAAGAGTTTCCTTAATTGCATTCCAATAATCAGAATTGCCTGTTTTTTCGGCAATCAGGACCATTCCTCCAAGCCATGTATCATCCCAGCAGTAAATCCAGTAAGGCACATCATAGACAGCTCCGTTAAGATTCTGCTCCGCCTCATTAAGGTAGGTATTGTCACCTGTTGCAATATAAAGCCATGCGGCAGCATAAGCAAGGTCATCCTTATAACTGCATGATTTATAATATTCATCATCACTAGGTGCATGATCATCGCCTACGACCTTAACAGGGTTATCATTTGCAAAGCTGTATAAAGCCTTTGCGTATTTAAGTGACTCATTATTACCGCTGTTTATATAATCCGCTGCCATGGCTGCTGCAGCAAGAGAGGTTATATCTGTTGCAGGTCTTGCAGCCGTAGCAAAATAAGCAGGTCTTTCCGTAGGCTGTACCTCCGGTGCGCCCCAGTAATCATGGTCGGTTTTTCCATCGCCTACCTGATAGCAAAAAGCAACAACCTGACCGTTTTCATCCATAAAGGTGCAATTTTTAATATATTCGTTAAACTGTCCAAGGACAACATTAAGGTGTTCCGTATCGTTATTTGATTTAAAGGAGTCATTAAACTCATACAGCGCCCACTGCAGTGTAACAGCCGTATACATTTGAGGCAGTCCGAATTTCACAAAATCTCCTGCATCGTGATAGCCGCCCGATACATTCACGCTTCCGTCACCGTCACTGTCGAGGACAGCCCTGTTCTGCTCAATAAAGTCCTGTGTTAAATCCGTATGCTCTGTATCAAGCGGAACTGTCAAATCAGCACTGTGACAATTTCCTCTCCAGTCCACAAGGCTCTTATCCGATACCTCATCACCGCACATATTTGCATCATAAAATTGTATGGAGGCACTCTGCACCATACCATAATCGTAATTATCCGCAAAAACCGATGAGCTCATTACACACAAGCACAAAGCTGCGGCAATAAATGCCTTCTTCATTTTTACCTCCCGCCATTAATGCAAAAAAGCCCGAAAACATCGGGCTTTCTGCCTGTTATTTATATTACAGCTTAATATGCTTTGGCAGACCGTCAACCATAATTGGATAAACCTCACCCTGAATAAGTGGCTTCATGTAGTCGATAGCCTCCTGTGAAAGATATGTACCATCGTTGATAATCCACTCCTTTGGAACAGTCTTTTCAACATTGGCAATAGCATTTACATCATAAATGCTTGTACCAACAAGGTATGGATTCTGTAATACTCTCTCAAATACGCCAACCTTGCCTGTTTCACCCTCTGCGGCAGCCTTAACTGCAACAGCGCCGATAAGGAATGCCTCCGTTACATCTGTTAATGAACCGATATGGCTTGCGCATCTCT